>WRBU01000132.1 GCA_009784355.1 Defluviitaleaceae bacterium | reverse complement strand
GGATGCCTCCACAGGCTCTACCTGCGAGCTGATTTATGAAATTTTGCAACCGCATGTTAAAATTTGTAAAGATATTGCAGAAGCGTTGTATATGGGAATTGTTAGTGATACAGGTATTTTTCGCTATACTGCCACCAAACCAAAAACAATGCGTATTGTTGCATACCTAATGGAAGTAGGTATAGACTTTGGGACTATACAGCAAAGGGTGATGCACAGCCGCACTAAAGTTGAAAATGCTATTTTTACCCGCGCCTTGCAAAATATAAAATTTTTGGATGGCATAACATATACTATCGTATCTCAAAGTGACTTAAACCAAACAGGTGCAGACTACGCAAATCTAGACGGAATAGCCGAACACCTAATGAATATAGCAGGCACAAAGGCTGCAATATTTTTTACAGAACGCACAAATGGGCGAATAAAAGCGAGCTTTCGAGGGCGTGATGTGGACGTGAACATCGTTGCCACAGCTTTTGGCGGCGGAGGGCATAAATTTGCGGCTGCCGCCAGCTTTGAATCAGACCTTAACGAGGGCATTGCAAGGGTTCTTGCTCATTTGCAAAAGGTTGTGAACGGCGATGTATAACGGAATAATTAATATTTACAAAGAGCGTGGCTTCACATCAAACGATGTAGTGCAAATTGTGAAACGTTTAACGAAAAGCAAAGCAGGGCATACAGGCACATTAGACCCGCAGGCAACAGGGGTTTTGCCTATATGTCTTGGCAAAGCAACCAAAATAGCAGATTATATAATGGGGGCGGACAAGCAGTATATAGCAAAGGTTGTGCTGGGAAGTGCGACAGATACTCAAGACGCTCACGGAAATGTGATTGAACAAAGCGAAAAACGAGCGGAGCAACCCGAAATTCTATTAGCTTTGGAGCAATTTTTAGGTGAAATATCACAAATCCCGCCCATGTTTTCTGCGATAAAAGTTGGCGGTAAAAGGCTTTATGAGCAGGCACGAATGGGTGTGGAAGTAGAGCGTAAGCAAAGGCAAATTACAATTAGTAATTTAGAAGTGGCTCGCTGGGATTTGGATGCAACACCGCAAACTTTCGTACTTCGTGTGGATTGTTCAAAAGGAACGTATATTCGTACATTATGCCACGATTTGGGCGAAATTTTAGGGACATTTGCCCATATGGGTGAGTTACTACGCACAAAAAGCGGCAATTTTATGCTGGATGATGCAATAACTTTGGGCAAGCTAAAAAAGCTCGCCGAAAGCGGTGGGCTGGAAAATATAATAATGCCCATGGAAAGTGCCTTGGCACATTTGCCAAAAATTACAATGAACATTGATTCGCAAAAATACATTGAAAACGGAAATAAATTAGAGTTTGGACAATGCCTTGTTTTTGACCACAAGGGTAGCTTGGCAGGTATTTATCATTCTGACGGCACTCATTTGCGTCCAAAAACAATGTTGCTAACAAAGGAGTGAGCGTGCTGTGAAGCATTTCACTGGAAAATCTGCGATAATATCAGCCAAAACGGCTGTTTCTATAGGGAAATTTGATGGTGTGCATCGTGGACATGTGGCCATTTTTGACGAACTAAAGCGTGTCGCTGCCGAAAAAGATTTAAAAACTCTTGTTTTGACATTTGCGCCCCATCCCATGTCATATTTTACAGGGAAACATTTTCAGACCATACTTGACCCCAAAGAGAAATTTGAAATTTTCCAAAAAATGGGCATTGACTATTATATAGAGCTGGATTTTGATGACGAATTTGCGCAAACTACGCCGGAAATGTTTATGAGGGAGATCTTGAGTAAGCAACTCAACGCCCATGCAATGGTTGTGGCGCAGGAATATCGTTTTGGGGCAGGTGGAAAAGGCAATGTTGAGCTGGCAAAAAAAGTTGGCGCAGAGCTTGGCATAGATGTTTTTGCAATCCCTCACATTGTGCACGACGGGCATAAAATCGGGTCGGATTATTTGCGGAAATTGATATTAGAGAAAAATTTTGCATTGATGAGTGAGCTTTGCGGGCGTAGCTTTTATGTAACGGGAAAAGTGGTACATGGCATGAAAAATGGGCATAAATTGGGCTTTCCTACCGCAAACATTACACCTCATCCCGATAAAATTTTACCGCCTAATGGGGTCTATGCTACCACAACGCTTGTTGATGGTGTGGCGTACAAATCCATTACAAATATAGGGTTGCGCCCAACAGTGGATGCTCAAAATACAACATCGACACTCGAAACCCATATTTTGGACTATTGCGGCGACTTGTACGGCAAATTTATAACCGTAATTTTTGAACAATGGATGCGTAATGAACAAAAATTTGACAGCATGGACGAGCTTTCCGCCATGCTTGCGGCAAATTGCATCCAAAGGCGGGAAATGGTATGAAAATAGTTTATGGGACAACAAATGCCGCAAAAATTGCATTTATGCAAAAGCAAACCATCAATCTTGGCATGGAAATTTTGAGCCTTGCGGATGTTAACGCGCCTAAAATACATGTGGAAGAATACGGTAACAGTCCGTTGGAAAATGCAAAAATTAAAGCATTGGCATACCACGAAGCCTTGCAGATGCCCGTGTTTTCGGCGGATAGCGGACTGTATATTGATGGATTGGATGACGACCAACAACCGAGCATAAATATCCGCGGCATTGGTGACTATATGGACGATGACATGACGATTGCCTACTAGAATGTCGTTTGCTAAAGGTGGAAATAACGCAATGCATTACATCGTCACAGAACATTTATATTGTGATAAAATAGCTTTACTGGCTGAACGAATTATCAGCTTGTCTATTTAACAAAAAGAAAGAGCGCACTTATGTACCACCACGAATGTGGTACGTGCGTAAAATTTATATTTTTGGGACATAAGCGAAATAGTGCTTTTACGCATGAGGAGGAACATAAATGAAAACACACTATTATTTTGACTGGTTCAATGACAAACTGCCAAAAAATATAGCAACTATGTTGTTGGCTGACTTACCAACAAGAAAATCAATTGTATTTATCGGCTCTAATCCCGCAGACCATAGTTTTAATTATGAGCAATTTAATATAGCAGAAAGTCAATGGCTTATCCCTGCCGGTGTTGAGTTTGATGAGTATGCCATAATTGATTATCGAACAACAAAAGAAGATGCCCAGGATGTTATAAAAAATGCTTGTGCTATTTTTCTGCTTGGTGGCAAGGCAGCTGTACAAAGGGCATTTTTGGATGAATATGACATTTTAACGGCTATCAACGATAGCAATGCAAGTGTTATTATGGGCGTTAGTGCAGGGGCTATGAATATGAGTGCAAAATGGATTTCTTCAAAACATATATCAATAGGCAGTGCGAGATACACCGCTGGGAAAAGTAGTGTCACGGATGGTCTTGAGCTTGATAATTTCGCCTTTGAGGCGCATATTGATATTAACAACTCAGTTTTGTTTGAAAAGGATTTATTTCCACTTTCACAAACAATCGATATATACGCAGGGTGCTATGAAAGTGTTATCCGTGTAAAGGATGGTAAAAAAGAATTTTATGGTGATGTGTATTTGGTTTCTAATTCCGACATTCAAAAAATGGAGGAATCTAGTGCAAGCTGAAACGTTAATCAACTAACAAACCAATCGGTAAAAAATAAAATTCGCAGACTTATAGTGTGTAGAAAATAAGCATAATCTGCGTTATTTCCACCCTTAGCAAACGACATTCTATTCTTTGCTTGTATCAAAACTGGGAGGCAAAGCCAAGGCAAGATATAAAAATGCAATTTGCCTAGTGGACGAAAAAGGCAAATTGCACGAATATATGGGTGAGGATATTTGGTTCGAGCCTTTTTATTTAGTTGATAAACTGCACAAGCTCCGCAAAAAAGGCTTTCCGCTAGACAGCCTTTCAATGGACATTGACAGCGGAAAATATTATCTTGACCTTGAAAATGACAGTAAATATCTTAACTACGAAGGCTTTGCCAATTTTTTTAGGCGTGCGTTAAAGTTTAAAGGTAAAAGGCAACTGCCGAAAAGATTGTGACGGTTAGCGGAGCTATTGAGCCCGCTAAATTTTTTTTGCGTAAATCAGGCGAATTAAAGCGAAGTGCGATTACAATACAGATGATATCACCAAACAAAGTGAGTATCAACAGGCTTGACGTAAACCATGTAAACCCATTAATTTGAACAAGAAAAAGAAACGATATGAAAGGAATGAAATTCAGTAGAAATACAATCCACCACATTTTTTTGTTTCTGTCGTCTTTTAACGACCTTGACCATTTATCTATATCTGCTTGCCCATATTTCTGGTTTGAATTAGCTTCATCCTCACGAGAAACCTTGCGGTAACGAGGGTCAGATTTTGGCTCTGTCTCAACATTTGAAGATGCTGTTTCTATTTTTACACCACACTTCACACAAAACTTAACATTATTTTGAAGCCCATTGCCGCAATTAAAACAAAACATGAAGAAACACCCCTTTTTGATTATATTTTACAAAATGGGGGGGGGGGGGGGGGAGAGTGTATAAGCAATTGTGTGGTAAATTGTATTTTTTTTACATTTCGTGTGTGGTATGT
>WRBU01000131.1 GCA_009784355.1 Defluviitaleaceae bacterium | reverse complement strand
TTATCATCACGACAACCCCTTTCAATCAAAAATCCCTAGAAGGCGCAAATAAACACCCTCTAGGGACGAGATTTTCCCGTGGTACCACCCTAGTTCATCCATATCATCACTGACATGAACCTCATCGAATGCGCCTGTATAAAAACGGTACATCCTATCGCTATAACGTGCGAACACGTGAGATTTTAAAGGCGCAAAACTACGCCAGCTCGAATCCCAAAGGCTCCCAGACCATATTCAACAAATTGTAAGGTTTCCCCTCTCAGCCATGGGGGAATTCTCTGTAACCAACAAGACCTGCTTACTCATCTTTTCATAGCCTTATATAATTTCTATCCATTATACAGCATTTTTTTCGTTTGTCAATACCTTTTTTAAAAAATTACTCGCAAGAAGTTCTTATTTAAGATATTTATCCATCCAATTAGTAATTTCTTCAAGCCGCTTTACACGGTTATCGGGCTTTCCAGAGCGGGACAGCTCGTGGTTTTCACCGTGGAAAAGCACCATACGTGTATCTACCCCATGCAATTTTAAAGCGGTGTACCATTGCAATGCTTCAGGTGTCCAACAACGGTAGTCTTCATCAGAATGAAGCACTAGGCAGGGAGTTTTTACATTTGGAGCGTATTTTAACGGTGAATGATGCCATAATTTGTCAATGTCTGTCCAAATGCTAACATCGCCCATTTGGTCTGTGCCAAAATATGGACCAATGTCGCTTACATTTTCAAAAGAAATCCAGTTAGAAATACAGCGCATTGTTACTGCCGCTTTGAAGCGGTACGTATGACCTATAACCCAGTTAGTCATAAAGCCGCCGTAAGAGCCGCCCATAACGCCCATGCGTTCGGCATCAATGCCTGAATACCTTTTCAGACATTCGTCCACAAATTGCATAAGGTTTTCGTAGTCTACACCGCCGTATTGCCCGCGAATGTCGGCAAATTCATTGCCTTTTCCATCTCCGCCGCGGGGATTAGAAAATATTACAAAATATCCGTGGTTGGCAAGATATTGCATTTCGTGGAAATAGCTTTCGCAGTAAGCAGCCTTTGGACCGCCATGAATATTAAGTATTGCAGGGTATTTATTGCCCACTTTATAATCCGTAGGTTCAATCACCCATCCGTCAATCTCAACACCATCTGAGTCCTCAAAAACAAAGTGCTGCGGAGGTGAGTATTTGCGGGTGTCGTGAATTTCGTCATTAAATGAACTGATTTTATTGATACTCTCGCCATCAACTTCAAAAATTTCAAGCAAACGTCCGGACTGCATTATGCCAGCTGTCGTGCGTCCGCCTTTCATATCAAAAAAGTGTATGTTAGTCTTGGAATTTGTGGTGTTTGCAATTTCGCCGCTGTTAAGGTCAAGGGCGAAAATATCGGCGTGGTAACCGCAAAGAGCAGTAAAATAATACTTATCACTCACAACCATATCCGTTGTGCCGCCGCCCATTGTGGAGTCTGTTCCCCCGGAAGAGCCTATTGAAAGGTCAAAGTCAGCAAGTTTTGTAACTTTTTTGTTGGCGGGGTCTGCGATATAAAACGGGCCATGTTCGTGTAGTCTTTGTCCGACCTCTGAATACGACACCACAATTTTTTCGCACCAAAAATCGAAAGCACGGATTCGTTTTGGTTCAGGGAGGGCTGTGTTTTCTTCAAGGGTTGCAAGGTTGACTATATGTATATTGCTCTCCAAGCTAATCATATCAGCGGGGGCAATGTTGCCCGCATATGCTGCATATTTTTTACAAGAAGACAACTTATAACCCGAAACATTTGTAAGAGGGTCAGTAATAGGCGTAAGCTCGCCCAAGGCACTCATCAAGTATAAGCGGTTTCGCTTTTTGCTGGTAAAGCCTCTTGCGTTAAACCAAAAGGGCAGCTCATCAATAACTTGATAGGCTTTTTGCTTTTTGTACTCCCTTAAAAGCTCCGCTGCTTCGGCATCGCTTTTACCTTCAAGGCATGGGCGGGAATTGTCAAAAGCGGCGGACACTAAAAACTTGCCGCCCTCCAAAAGCTCGGCATTTGTGATTTTTGCATTTGCCCTAAATGCTAATTCTGCTTCACCTCCATTTATGCTAATGGAATAAAAGCAAGTCAACTCATGCCCTTTTTCGATTTTTTCTTTGTCCGCTTTATCACGCACCTCAGAAAATAACAAAGTTTCATCATCTAACCACAAAAATTGCGAAGCCTTGCCATTGGCATTTGTAAGCGGAATAAAGCCGTTGCCTTTGTCGACATAAATAACAGCATTATAGTCATTGTCTTTGGTTGCTTTGCGGCTAACGACTGCGACATTTTTGCCGCTTGGGGACAGCTTTAAACCGCTAATAAACTTATAATTTTTAAAATCGTCCAGCTTCAAGTTTTCCATAATTTATACCGCCTTTCTCTAATTCATCGAATTTTTAAAAATTTCCATACGCTCCTCATGGCTAACAATGCGGTCAATTTGATGCAACATCCATAAATGATTGAATTTGTCAACAAATATTGCGTTTTTGACCCCCATTGCGGGCATGTCGTTTACAGGCGAAACTTGCGTGCAACCTACCGCCATTGCAGCATCAAATGTTTTTTGAATGTCGGGTACGGCAACATTTGTCCAAGTTGCAATCGGGTCGCCTTGCTTTGGGGCAAACAACATATGCTCGTGATTTTCGTCCAAAAGGTGAAAACGAGAGCCAAAAATGTTAAAAACAACTTCGCTTTTTCCAATGCCAAAGTCGCTGACTTCCACACGCTCTACATCGAAAATTCTTTCATATAGCTCTAGTGCTTCGACAGAGCTTGTTACGACCTTACAAATTTCTACGCCTGTTATCATTGCGCTTCCTCCTATTTTGAATGTGGTCGGTTCCTGTTATTGTTGCGGTACTTGTTCAACATTTCGTTTGTGGTTGCTGGGTTGGCTTCCTTTGTAGCAACAGTATCCAGTTTGCCCCATGACGACGTTGCGGCTGTTTTCGTTTTTTCTTCTTGTGCACGGATTTTTACATCAATTTCCAAAAGCTCTTTTATGCCATCTTGTAAAGCAATAACGCTATCAGGAAAATCTTGACCTTTACTTTCAAAAACATCCCCTATGCTGTCAAAAATCTGCTGAAACATTTGGTCGCAAGTCAATACCTCGTCTATTTTCATTTGCTTTTGTTTACCCATTTCCAGCAAAAATTCCCGCCGCTCGTTTGTGGCTGGTGTGGAATATAGAGTTTCTTGGTTTTCACAAATATTAAGAATAGTCAATAGAGCTTGCCTTTTCTTACTCAAAATATCTTCTAAAATGGCGAGCTTTGTTTCAAAATTATTTTCCATGTTGTACCTCGTTGAAAATTTTATACTATCCCGCAATTAAAATCAGCGATAAAAACGCAGTGTTTTGCCGCAAGGCAAGGAGGAGTTGATGCAGCATTGCGGCAAAAAGACAAGATTTTGCAAGGTTTTAACTGCGGGATAGTATTTTAGTCGAAAATCCCACGGTCACGGCGGGAAATGTCCCAATATACGCCACGGTTCACACTTCCAGGTTCTATATTTATTTCGCTTGGGCGATAAAGCTCCTCAAAAGTAACAAAGCGAAAACCGCGAGCAGCAAGAGCTTCCATAGCCATAGCTACGCCACGAATGGTAGGCTCACGAATGTCATGCAGCAAAATAACGCTTCCATCTTGTGCTAAACGCAAAATATTGTCCCGAATAATAATAGCATCACGGAATTCCCAATCTCTAGTGTCTACGCTCCATAAAGCAATAGACATGCCCATTTCCTGCACAATATTTATAGTAGTTCGCTCTCTGCTTTCAAAATTGCCGTAAGGCGGACGCAAAAGTGTTGGGCGTTGCCCAGTTATTGCGTAAATTGCATCGTTTGCTTGGTTAATTTCATTGCGTATTTGGTCTGCAGTTAAATTGGTGAAGCTCCTATGGCTAAAAGAGTGATTACCAATCGAATGCCCTTCATTGTGCATTCTGCGGATAATATCTGCATTGTTAGCAATATTTGCGCCAAGAGGAAAGAAGGTTGCAAGGGCATCGTGTTCTGCCAAAATGTCCAAAAGCATTGTAGTATAACGGTAATGCGGACCATCGTCAAATGTAAGGGCAACCCTCGGGCTTCGAGTTTCTGCCGGACTTTGCCAGATGTCATTGAAATATATCATAGGCATAGCAAAGGATGTAAAGCCAAAATTAGTTTCTGCTCCGTAAAAATTGGCATTAGGGATATATAGCAATATATTTTCATCATTAAAGACAAAAGGCTCACTGCCTGTAAGCGCAAATCCATTCGCAAGCTCAGCAAAAATAGCACGGTAATCCACATTATCGCCAAAAAAATCTTCGCCAAAAATCTGCTCATTATTCCACATGTCAAAATATGTGATTTGCAATGTGTTAATGAGCCCATTAAGGTCATTTAACCCGATAATATTCATAACGATACCCAGTATATGCTCGCTGTATACGTTAATTTGCGGACGAATAAAAATTTGTGATTTCGTGCTGACTTCTGTAAACTCGTCAACAAAAGTGTTTACATTGCTGCTAATAATTTCGTTAAGT
>WRBU01000130.1 GCA_009784355.1 Defluviitaleaceae bacterium | reverse complement strand
TTTGGTTGGATTTTTATGTAAGAAAATACCGTAGGTTGCCCCTGTCAAAAATGCTGACAAGGTAAGTCCAGGGAAAAATGGTCCACGAGGAAACAAAACAAAAGCCACTAGGTCAATAATTACAGCGGCTGTGCCTGCTTGCACCAACCCAAAACGCATGGCTATTATTGCAAGCGGCACAAAGTCGAAACTAAGACGTGCGTAGGGTGTCAGCATTATTGAAGCATAGCTACGCAAAACAACTGCAAGCCCTATTAACAAGCCCACAATGGCAAGAGTCAAAACATCAGTTTTGACGGATTTTACATTATTCAATTTTAAAACCTCCCAGCGGATGCGAAGACACACCGCAAGCTCTTTGGCTTTTCGTCTGCGAGCGACTTCCCATCTCGCAGCACTTAACGCATGTCTTCTACTCTGAATTTGACTAATACTATCCAACATTAAAAACGATTTAAAACCTTGTCTTTTTATCCTAATCCGTTGTCAACTCCTCCTAACGCACCTTTGTGCGCGTATCGTCGTCGCTTCCTAGGCTTGGAATAAAAATCCTGCGGTTTTATGTGTGTTTTTAAATGCGGGACAGTATAACAACTTAAATTAAAGTGAGTTGCGAACTTGGTTCAAAAGATACGATGAACCCAGAGCGCATATGACATCACTTTGGTTTGTTGCTTTTAAAGCCATTTTCACCCCCTCTTCAATGGATTCACAAGCCACAACATTTGTGTTTTGTGTTGAAATATAAGCGGCGAGCTCGGATGCAGGCAAAGCCCGCTCGCTGTCTGGTGTTACAGTAAAAAACTGTTTTGCCAAAGGCATCAATACTTCTGTCATCCGCTTATAGTCCTTATCCGCCAAAACACCGAAAATGAAGGTGACTTTTTTTTCAGGATAAAGGCTTTGCAGTGCTGCCACCGCCGCTTCGACGCTTTGGACATTGTGGGCAACATCCACAATAAAAGCGGGTTCTTTTTGTAAAATTTCAAAACGCCCATCAAATTTTGTATTTGCCAAACCTTCGTAGAGAGCTTCATTAGATACTTTAAAACCTTTGCTTTGGAGTTTTACTATCGTCAAAAGAACAGCTGTTGCATTGTATATTTGGTGCGGACCTTGCAAAGATACAGGGTATTGATGAGCTAGCAATTTCCTAACTTTGACTTCAATTTCTCCATTGAGAGAGAGCATTGTGACATCTTGCTCATGGCATTTATGACGTATAATTTTTTCAACGGCAGGTGTTTGCGGATGTACAAAACACGCATGTGTACCTCTTTTTATTATCCCAGATTTTTCTGTGGCAATTTTTTCGATTGTTGTTCCTAGATATTCTGTATGGTCCATGCCAATTGGCGTTATAATTGAAACAATCGGCGGAGGGATGATATTTGTTGCATCAAGCCTTCCGCCCATGCCAACCTCCATAATAACAATATCGCAGTTTTGCTGGTGAAAATACAGCAGAGCGACAGCGGTAAGAATTTCAAACTCTGTTGGCATATCTTCCATGACATCAAAGTGTGGGGAGATTTGTGCAATTAATTCATCAAGTCGCTCCCCAGATATTGGTGTGTTGTTGATAGAAATCATCTCAGCTGGAGATGATATATAGGGCGAAGTAAACAAGCCCGTTTTGTGACCAGCGGCAGTTAAAACATGCGACAACATGGCGCAAGTAGAACCCTTGCCGTTTGTGCCTGCTACATGTACGTACTTTAATTCCTTATGAGGGTTACCAAGTAACATCAAGAGTTGCGAAACCTGACCAAGCCCCAATCTAACATCTGTTCTCATTTAAACACCCCCGATGTATAATAATATCACATCAAGGGTGTAAAGTCAAGGTCTAAAATGTCTAAAATTTTGCTTTTTTCATTTGGTCGGTTAGGTGTTTTTCCAAATGTGGGTCAGCGACCTCTATGCCCATAAATTCTGTTGTAGACACCACAGGGAAAGAATGTGGGGCGGGATTGGGATGATTATTTTCCTTTGACATTTTGAGAACCACTCCTTTCTTTTTAATTATCTTGACCAACAGGCATTTAATTATGTATAATGACTATGGGGTGATGAAATGAATGAACGAATACACGAGCTTGTTAAAATTTTGAACGAGGCGGCGGCGAAATACGAAGCTGGTTCGCCTATAATGACGGACTTTGAGTACGACGCATTTTATGACGAGCTTTTGGGGCTTGAAGCCCGCACGGGTATTGTGGTTGAAAACTCTCCAACGCAAAAAGTGGGGCATGAGGTGGTTTCGGCATTGACGAAGGTTCGGCATGATGTGCCGCTTTTGTCATTGGACAAAACCAAGGAAATTAGCAAGCTGCAGAGCTTTTTGCAAGCAGGGCAGGGGGTGATGTCTTGGAAATTGGATGGACTTACAGTGGTGCTAAAATATTCCGATGGAAGTTTGGTGCAGGCCTTGACACGTGGCAATGGTGAAATTGGTGAAGATGTAACTCATAATGCCAAATTTTTCCGTAATATCCCTAAAAAAATTGAATTTTTGGGTGATTTAAGTATTCGTGGCGAAGCGGTTATTGGCTTTGCAGAATTTGAACAAATAAATGATGAAATAGATAACGGCGAAAAATATAAAAACCCACGGAATTTGTGCGCTGGCACTATACGCCAGCTTAATAGCCGCATAGCCGCCAGCCGCAATGTGGATTATTTTGCTTTTGCGGTGCTTTCTGGGGGTTCTCATTTTGAAAAAAAGTCCGAGCAACTAGCTTTTTTGGCACAAAATGGATTTGCTTTGGCGGAATATAAAATTGTGGGCGATGATAATGTTGAAAATGCTGTTGAAAGGTTTAAAAATGCTGTTGCTGAGCTGAATTACGCAACGGACGGCTTGGTGCTTACCTATGACGACATTGAGTACAGCGCGAGCCTTGGCTCAACAAGCAAATTCCCTAGGGACTCCATTGCTTTTAAATGGGCGGATGAACTTGCCGTTACAAAACTTTTGAATATTGAATGGAATACATCCCGAACGGGGCTTATTAACCCCATAGCTATTTTTGAGGCGGTGGATATTGAAGGCACGACTGTGGAGCGAGCCAGCCTTCATAATCTATCCATTGTGGAAAATTTAGAGCTTGGCATAGGCGATGAAATCACAGTATACAAAGCAAATATGATTATACCTCAAATTAGCGAAAACCGTACACGTAAGGGGGGTATTTTGCCGCCCGAAAGTTGCCCTGTATGCGGCTCATCAACAAACATTAAAGACGAAAATGACGTAAAAACTTTGCATTGTACAAATTCAAATTGTAAAGCCCGTGTAGTGCGGGGCATTGTGCATTACATCAGCCGTGATGCCGCAAATATCGAAGGTTTTTCCACGCAAACTGTTGAAAAATTCCTAGAATTGGGATTTTTAACAAATTTTAGCGATATATATCGTTTGCGTGATTATGAAGAGCAAATAGTTGCCATGCGTGGTTTTGGCGAAAAATCCTTTGCAAATTTGATGGAGTCTATTGAAAAATCTAAAAATATTGGAATGGCTAATTTCATATATGGGCTGGGAATTGACAATGTGGGGCTTTCGGGCGCAAAGGCTTTATGCAGGCATTTTGACTACGATTTTGAAGCCATTCGTAATGCGCAGCCATTAGAAATTGCGGCGATAGATGGATTTGGCGGCATTATTGCCGCATCTATCTACGAATATTTTCAAAACCCCGAAAATAACCGCATTGTAGATAATGCCTTAACGCATATCACGCTCGTAGGGGCGGCTATCAGCCGCCCGCAAGAAACTTCCCATTTGAAAGGAAAAACCTTTGTAATAACGGGCGACCTAACCCATTTTAAAAACCGCAAAGAATTAACCGAACATATAGAAAGCCTAGGCGGCAAGGTTGCTGGCTCGGTTTCATCAAAAACCGACTACCTTATAAACAACGACACCACCAGCGCGTCATCCAAAAACAAAAAGGCAGGCGAACTGGGCATTGCAATCATCAGCGAGCAAGATTTTTTGGCTTTGCAAAATGGTTGACAAATGAAGCGACGAAGAGTATAATTGAAACTAACAACTTAAAAGGGGATGATAATATGCCGTTAAATAACCTAAACAAAACTTTAAATAAAGTGAACCGTGCCACACAAAATTTGAACCAAACCCAGCGAAATGTGCGCAATATGGGGCAACAAGTGGGCATTGGACAAAATAGAAATAATAGGAACAACAAAAACGCCCAAGCCCACCCGCAACCAGCCGAAAATAATAGCTGGAACTGCAGTTGCGGCGTAACCAACACATCAAAATTCTGCGGCGAATGTGGAAAACCACCCGCAAAATGCACAAACTGCGACATTATTGTGCAGACGAAGTTTTGTCCCGAATGTGGCGAGTCTATTGAAGTGTAGCTATAAAAATGACCTATCCTTTGGGTGGGTCTTATTTTTTTGAAAAAACACTTGACGGGGGGGGGGGGGGGGGGGTTTCTCTTCTTGCTTAATCTTATATACGACGTAAGTGTGTTGTTAGCGAGTGAGGGGCAAAAGCTAAAAAACAAGAAAAAAAAAAATATCATACATTTATTATAGGCTGAA
>WRBU01000129.1 GCA_009784355.1 Defluviitaleaceae bacterium | reverse complement strand
CATGCCCATTTTTGCAATATAGTGCAAAGGCGTACGTCCAAAATTGTCCACATAAGTAATGTCAACATTGCCGCTTCGCACAAGCATTTCTGCCACGCCTCGGCGACCATTTTGACACGCACGCATAAATGCGGCATCCATGTCATCTCCGTCCATTTCAATGCGTACATTCGCTTTTTCGATTATAGAAATAATAGCGCGTCTATTTTTTTCCAAAGCAATTTGATACGGCGTTTTACCTTCATTGTTTTGAATATTACTATCCGCCCCTGCATCAAGCAAAAACTTCGCTTTTTTTGTGTTCTCTGTTGCTGCAACATAATGCAGACAGGTGTTTTCTCTAATATCTTGCGCATCCACCATTGCACCAAGAGATAACAAATGCGTTAAAATAGCCGTGTTTTCCCCGCTCTCCATACAACACACAAAAAATGGTGTGCGCAAATCATTGTTTAAGGCATCTAGCTGCGCACCTTTTTCAATAAGCAAATCAACCATTTTTATTACATTAGCTTGATGCTTTAATGTAGCGGAAGTACGCATTGAAAATGGGATTTTGTCATTTTTTAAACTCAACCCTTCCGATAATAAGGCATGTAACGGTGTATTGCCTTTATCATCCACGGCAGTTACGTCCGCACCCATCTCAATCAAAAGTTCAATCCATTCCCCATCAAAGTCCGCCAATGCTCCTTGCAAAAGACTTCTACCCTTTTCATCCACCACATTAAAGTTTGCACCAAACTCACACAAAACTTTAAAAGCATCCATATTTTTTGCCTCAAAAGCCGTAAGCATAATAGGTTCGCTTTTTCTGCCATTTAACACTTCCATATCCGCACCCATTTGCAAAAGAGCACGTACAACCTCTGAATTTTGATGGTTTACCGCATAATAAAGCGGCGAATAGTCCTCATAATCCATCAAATTGGCATCTATCCAATCACATTCTAAAAGCCCAAAAATAAATCCGTTGTTTTTGTTTTTTAAAAGGAGGTGCAAGATGCTTCTGCCGCTATTGTCTTGTTCATTAAGGTCGGTACATTTTGTAAATATCTTTTCTTGAAGCCTGCGCGGCATATCCCACCGCACATTTGTCAAACTGTTTAAAACATCAAGGTCGTAATCCATTTCAACATCCAAAAACATTTCAATCAAATGAGATAGCTCACTTGTTTTGTCGTGAAAATTATAGTCATCTATCAGCATTTGAATATAATGCGCTTTTGAATACGACCTACCCATAGCTTCAGGCGTGATAGTAATATCAAATCCTGCTTTCATAAGTATTTCAATAATTTCAGATTTTTTTCCGCCAATAGCCATTTCCATATAATCTGTTTTGTGTACAGCACCATGACTTGGCGTGCGGACTCTTGAATTAAGGTCTAAATCTAATTCGGCATATGCCTCCAATAGCTCATCATAAAGCTCATTACTACCATACCATGCCTCACGTACAGCAAATCCTCTTTCTACTAAAATATCTTTGCATTCTTCAAAAAAGTCTGGGTCATCCATAAAGCGTTCGTTTACATTAACACCAGCATCTATAAACATACGCACTATATCAATCTTTCCATATCGTATTGCCAAACCAAGCATCGTCGTTGCTTCTTTGCCTTGCACTTCAACATAAAACTGATTAATGTCTGCACCTTCATCTATATATTCTTGCACAAGCTGAGCATTACCTTTAATTATTGCCTCATGCAACTTCATGCGTGGCTCTTCTATATAATTGTTATTTGCGTATTTGGCTACTTCCTCTGGCGCAGGTCGAACTGGAATTGTTTCTTGTGCTGTAGCTTCCAATACCTCTTCTGTGAAAGCACTCGGACTGTTGCTGCTTTTCACTATTTCAACAGCCTCTGCCAAAATCGCCGCAATAGCCGTTTTATTCTCTTTTTGGGCATAATCCATAGGTGTTGATTTATAATTATCTTGCGGGTTAATCGTAACACCTTTTTCAAGCAGTGCCTTCACCACATCAGCAAAGCCATTTTGCACAGCATGGTGCAAAGCGGTCTTTCCAAATCTTTTGTCTGCTAAATTTAGCTCTGCACCTTTATGTATCAACCACAAAGCCGCTTCTGTCTTTTTTTCTGCAATTACATCCGACACTATTGAGCGTCCGTTTTTTTCTGCGGCGTTAATATTTGCTCCCGCCTCAACCAAAATTTGCATAACATCAATATGCCCTTGTGTTGCCGCTCTTGCCAGCGCGGTTCTGCCATCATTATCTGCTGTTTCAAGAGGCGAACCCATTTCAATAAGCCACTGCACCATTTCCAAATGTCCCCTGCCTGCTGCCATAGCAAGAGGAGTGCGTTTGCCGCCATCAACAAAATGTACGTCGGGATTTACAAAAGCCCTCGCTTCGTCCAATTTGTTATTGGCACACAAGCTAAAAAAATCCATACCCATAATTGAAATTCCTTTCTCCCTCAAAGTTTTAAAACTGCCCCGACTTGATTGAATCGGGGCAGTTTTACACAAATTATATTGCCCAATCACCTTTTGTAAACACAGCAATCTCTTTGCCGTCTTGTGTTGTCCCGATAATTTCAAGGCAGGGTGAACCCACCATGAAGTCCTCATGGGTGAGGGATTGGTTTAAGCCCATTTCGTTTAATTCATCTTCTGTTTTGTCATCTGTGCCTGCAAGGCAATAATTGTATCCACGTCCAAAAGCCAAATGACATGATGCATTTTCGTCATACAATGTGTTGTACCACAAAATACCAGATTGCGATATTGGCGAATTATACGGTACCAAAGCAACTTCGCCCAAATAGTCGGCATTTTTGTGAAGTTCAAGCAAGGATTTTAACAAATGCTCGTTTTTCTTTGCTCCATATTCCACAACTTTGCCCTTTTCAAATTTTACCCAAAACTCATCAATAACATCACCCATGTATACAAGCGGCTTTGTGCCGTATACAATGCCGTGCACACCTTCACGATGGGGTGCCGTAAACACCTCTTCGGTAGGAATGTTAGCAATAAAGTTATTACCTGTCTTGGCTTTTTCACCGCAAGCCACCCAAACATGCCCAGCAGGCAGCTCCGTTATCAAATCTGTCCCATAGCTATTTTTAAAATGTAATGATTTAAAATTAAGTTCCATCAATTTATTCGCCTTGCCCTGCAAACTGTCCACGTGTGCCTTCCAGTTGTCTACTGGGTCAGTAGCATCATCCACACGACATGCCGCATATATTGCTTCCCACATCAAATCGATAGCTTCTTCTTCGTTCTTGGCATTAGGAAAAACCTTTTTCGCCCAAGAGGGTGTAGGGACAGATGCCAAATTCCATTGAACTGCCGAACTTGTAACTTTGTCGGAAAGCGGCTTACTCATCATTTGGTTCACTTTTTGCTGTTTTTGAACCCTTTCTGGGTTTACGCCTTTTAAATTTTCTGGGTCAGTAGCGTATACGTTAAGTAGGCAATATCCCTCATCAACCAAATATTTAACACGAGCCTTTATCCATTCAATTTCATGCCCAAAAGCATCATCAGGAGCATTAAGATAATGAATTCTGCCAGAAATCTCGTCATTCCACAATATCAAAACTTCGGCAGCCCCTGCATCATACGCCTCTTTCATCGCCAAACGTCCAAAATACGCCAAATCCACAGGGCAGTTTATTACTAATTTTTGTCCAGCTTTTAGCCCAACACCTGTGTTCACTAATAGTTTCACATACTTCTGCAATTTATCCAAAATATACCGCCTCCTTTTTTCCCATTATACCACACCCACCCGCATTTTGCAAGCAAAGAAAAAAGACCCCGAAGGGTCTATTTTCTTATGTCGGATAATTAAATTATCTTGGAGTTACGATAGATTGGCCAACACCGTCAGCGATGTCAAAGCCCAAAGCAGCAGCAATGAAACGCAATGGCAAGTAAGTTACGTTAGCAACTGTGCCGTTAGTACCGTCGCCGATGAAAGTGTAAACAGCAGCGCCAGTAGCTGGGTTAGTCATTGGCAAAGTCAAACCGTTAAGAACGAAAGTGCTTTGACCAATTATAAATTGTGCAGTGTTATCACCAAACTCCAACACGATGCTGTGTGGGTTGTCGCCAGAACCTTCAAAGAAGGTAATAACGCTTTCGCCTTGAAGTGGAGTTTCAGTATGAGTGTTAGTCATAGCAGCAACAACAGAGCGGAATGGTACAAACAAAGTGCTGTGTGGTACAGTTACACCATGAATAGTAGCAGGAGCAGAAAGGTTAATAGACTGTTGTCCAGCACCAAACTGTGTAGTGTTACCATTGATAGTGAATGCAGGACCAGCAGTCCAGCTTACAGTAATGGTGTTACCAGCAGTAGTAGGTCTGCCGTCAGCACCTACACCACCAACGTTAAGAGCGTTTGAAACTGCTCTTGGACCTTGCGCCCAAGCCTTAAAGCCAGTTTGGTTTGGACGAAGTATATCAAAGTTAGTAGTGCTTGCAGGGTCTGCACGGTTAATAATTTCGCTGTCAATGTTAGTTATTACATTGCCAGTAAATGATAGACCAATATGACCAGCAGCTAAGTCATTGAATGGGTCAACAACACGTACACCGCTGATAGTAATAGTT
>WRBU01000128.1 GCA_009784355.1 Defluviitaleaceae bacterium | reverse complement strand
GTTTACGACACGCTTAAGGCTGTCCATGCTCGGTTTTTCACGGTCAACAGGAATTGCGCCAAATCTATTAAACATCCATTTTGAGGACTTTTTCTCGAATAGCTCCGCCTTTGCCAAATAATGCAGGTTGCGTGGCGAAGTCATTCCAAGAACAACCACGTCGTGATAGCTCGTGTGGTTTGCGCACAAAATAATGCCGCCTGCTTTTGGGATATTTTTTTTGCCCGTTACCCTAAATCTAAATATCAGCCTGTATACGGGTGCGGCAAGTATTCTGCCAAGTCTCCACATCCACATTATTCGTCATCCCCTTCGTTTTTCAAAAAATGCGTAACTGCGTCAATTTCCAAAATTTTATCCACAACTTCCTCTTTTGTAAGGTGGGCTGCGTCAATTTCTACTGCGTCATCTGCTTTTTTTAAAGGTGCAATTTTGCGGTTCATGTCTTGATAATCCCGCTGCTCAATTTGAGCAAAAATTGTGTCGTAGTCTACATCATGCCCCAAAAGCGCAGCTAATTCGACACAACGGCGGCGAGTGCGAATGTCAACAGAAGCGGTCAAAAAAATCTTTACATCGGCGTTTGGCAAAACAACTGTGCCTATATCACGCCCATCCATAACAACGCTCTGCTTGCTGGCAGTGTCACGGATAAAGCTAACAACCCGCTCCCTTACAAACTCAAAACGCCCAACAGCAGAAGCGGCAAGACCTACCTCGTCCGCCCTAACAGCATTGGTAACATCCTCACCATTTAAAAATGTACGTTGTTCGCCGTCAATATATTTAATTTCTAAACGCATTTTGTCGATGATGCCTTTTATTGCAGCTTCGTCTTCCAAATTTGTACCCATACGTATTGCAAAAAGCCCAGAGGCTCTATATAGTGCTCCTGTATCCATATAAACAATACCTGCCTTTTGAGATAGCATTTTAGCGATTGTGCTTTTTCCAGAACCAGATGGTCCGTCTATTGCTATTTGCATAATCCAACCTCCATGGAGAAATCTGGCTTTAACTATAATCTTCGTCGGAATTTAGCTTGCTCCATCTTTAATTAAGTCAGGCCGTAAAGCCTCGGCCTCGCCGAGATAAATGTGCCTTACGTCATTTTGCGGCATATCCATCTCCGCCAAAACTTGAACTCGTATAAGACCCTGCATTGCTCCTGCTACATCCATCTCCGCCACACACATAAGTGACGTTTGAACAAGCCCCATATCGCGCGCTGCAACAGCGGGATAAATTGCATCTAAATCTTTTGTGCAGGTAAAAGTTATTGAAATAATCTGTGATAAATGCAAAGAATTGGTTTCTAAAATAGTTCCTAAAAGAGTTTTTGTGTTAGCTAAAATACTGGTGGTTGTATTTTCGGCGCAAATAGCCCCTCGTATTGCCCTAGTCATGATAACTTCTCTTTCCAATAATTGACTACCTCTAAAGATACGCCAACATCTCTTTGAATATCAAACACATGTACCCCATTCTTTATCATTTGTTTGGCTTTTTCGATATTCACGCTCTCTAACTGCGGAATTAACTGCTTTATTGCGTCATGGCTCATACGTGTTTCGGCTTTGTGAGATATAGCTCCAACATCTAGCCCATCCAGTAACATTTGCTTGGCATATTCGGCTTCAATGCCCACAAGCGGCTGTTTATCAAACACGCCTTCTAGGCGAGATATTGTGTGTTCGTGTAGCCCAGTTTTTGCCGCCACATCTTTTCTGTCCATTTTTGCCTTGATTAGCGAGTATGATTCATCAATCAAAGACCCTTCGAGAGTATCTACTAAAGCATTAACCTTGTTTTCGTTAAGTTTTTCTTTTCTTGCTATTTCGCGGTGAGACATTCCCTGCATTAACATTCCCGTTACCCGCATGGCATCTTCACCCTCTAATGGCGAATGTTGGTATTCATATTCCAGTTTCCTAATTGTGTATTCATCCAAATCAGTAGCTTTTGCCAATTTATCAACCGGCACGGCACCTTTTGCAATGGCTTCCTTGGCTGTTTGTACAGCAATAGGGTCAAGTGACAGATTTTCAAACTCATCTTTTAATTGTCTAACTATTGTTTCATCAAGTTTGGTTTCTTTTGCGATAGATGCAACAAAGCACCCGCTCTTTCCCGCTGCACGTCTTAAGCGTCTTTTTGCATCTTCAATTCTTTTTTCATCTTGCATCCCAAAGCCCCCTTAATTATAAAAGCAGTATATCACAAAACTTTTTTAAAAGCTAGAAATTTTTTGAAAAAGTGCTTGACAAACGATTTGTATTATTGTACTATTGTGTTAAGGCAATGTTTAAGGGAGGAGTGCAATGAAAAATTTTAACAGCTCAGCACCAATTTTTCAACAAATAGTTGACCATGTGTTGGTGCAAATTGCAAAAGGCGAATTTGCTGCTGGTGAAAAAATGCCGCCCGTGCGCAATTTAGCAGCAGATTATAAAGTAAATCCAAACACCATGCAAAAATCTTTGGAAAAATTGGGCGAAATGGGGTATTTGTACACAGAGCGCACCAGCGGACGCTTTGTAACGGAAGATAATGAAAAGATTGCAGCATTGCAAAAAGAAATTCCACGGAAAATAACAGCAAATTTTGTGCAAGAGATGCTTGATTTTGGGGCAACCCCAAAAGAAATTTTAACACATGTCAATGATGAAATCTTTTTTCGGAGCGAGTCCGAAAAAACCACTACGCAATTCACCACTTAAAGGGCGTGTTGAAAATTCATAAAATTCGAGCGAGGACTCTTGATTTTGCAACGCAAAATCAAGGAAGCCGAGTGGTTGCGAAGCAACCACAGCGAGAATTTTTACATTAACCAACACGCCCTTAAAACGTGTGGATGAATTGCTCCGTTGATGGAGGAGGTAAACAATGGAACAAATTTTAAAAATTAATAATCTAAACAAAAATTATGGGAAATTTCAAGCGGTAAAAAATCTATCTTTTGATGTGCCAAAAGGTCAAATTGTAGGACTGCTTGGGCCAAATGGAAGCGGCAAAACCACCATCATCAAAACCATAATGGGGTTGATGAGCGACTATAAAGGCGAAGTAAGTATTGTAGGCGAGCAACCAGGATATGTTGCTAACAAATATATAAGCTATCTGCCCGACACAGGTCATATCCCCCGATGGCTCACTGTTACTCAAGCCATACAGCTTTTTGTGGACTTTTATGAAGACTTTGATGCAGGGCGCGCCAAAGACATGCTAATGCGTATGCAAATTCCTCTTGACAAAAAGCTAAAAGCCCTGTCCCGAGGGATGCAAGAAAAGGTAAACCTTTCGCTGGTTATGTCTAGGCGTGCGAAATTATACGTGCTTGATGAACCCATTGGCGCAGTAGACCCTGCCAGCCGTGAATTTATTATAGAAACAATACTTAAAAATTTTGATGAAAACGGGTCAATACTTATTTCAACGCATATTATAGCGGACATCGAACCCGTGCTGGATAGGGCTATATTTTTGCGCCATGGAGAGCTAGTGTTAAACGACGAAGTAGAAAAAATTAGGCAAGAAAAAGGTCAGTCGCTGGACGAGTTGTTTAGGGAGGTATTTAAAAATGTTTACTAAAATATTGAAATACGATTTTTTGTTTACTTGGAAAGTATTTCTTGCTATGGCGGGAGGTATTATTGCCCTTTCTATTGCCGCAAGGCTTACGGGGCTTGTTGCAAATAATGATACTACATTTTATGGTGTGATTAGTACAACAGTTTTTGTTAGTATTATTATTGTTGTTGCTGTGGTGGCTGTTATTATTGCTTCTTATATGCAGGTATTGCTTATGTATGCTCGCAATTTTTTTGGCAAAGAAGGTTATTTGACCTTTACGTTGCCTGTAAAACGTAGCCGCCAATATGCGTCAAAAGTTATTGTATCTTTGGTGTGGTTTAATTTTATGTTGCTTACTGTGCCTGTGGTTGTTTTTATACTTTCCGGTATAACGTGGGAGCAATTTACAGACGGGGTTTCTAGCATACTTAATGCAGACTTTTTTCTTATATTACTTGAAATAAACTTAATTGGGGCAGCACTTATTTCAATATTGTTTTTAACAGTAACACTTGCCAATACAGTAATAGCCAATAAAAAAATACACGGCATTGTAGCAGGTATTTTTGCCGCCCTTTACCACTTTCTATTCTTTTACATTTTTGGATTACTTAAAGGTCGCTCCTTTGAATGGACGCAGGTAACATTGGAGCATGAATTTGGGGTAGCAACGTGGCATAGAAATGAAGCGCAAATAGGCTGGGAGTATGGACGTATTCCGTTTGAAGGCTGGGGCGGCGGATATATTGATATATTTTCAATAGGCTTTACTGCTTTATTTGCTGCTGTAACTATTATTGCTACTTTGTATTTACTTAAAAAACGTGTGGCTTTACGATAAAATATTCAACCCAAACAAAAAAAGGAGCTAACGCTCCTTTTTAAATTATCCATTAATAATTACATTAACCATTATCCCAAAAGTTGAAGGATAGATTGTGGTGCTTGGTTAGCTTGTGCAAGCATAGCTGTTGCAGCTTGTTGTAATACGTTAGCTTGAGTTAATCTCATCATTTCTTGAGCCAT
>WRBU01000127.1 GCA_009784355.1 Defluviitaleaceae bacterium | reverse complement strand
TAGAGGTGATGCAGCTTGAATACAAATGTATATAAACCAGTACCCCAACCACAACCAAAAGGTGCAATGCGCCAAAGGCTCGGGGTAGCTTATTTTAGGTTAAAAAGACGGTTACGCTGGATTTTTGGCGGAACAAAATTCGCAAAAATTTCTTGCATAGAGCCTAGCTATACACACTTTGAAAACCGCTCACCATTGCTTCGCCACCTTGCAGGGATAGACCCAGCCTTTGAACAAAATAAAATCACCAACCTAAAAATTGCACTGTCAAAAACAGATGGTGTGGTTTTGCAACCCAATGAAACCTTTTCGTTTTGGAAAATGATAGGCAAGCCAACACGCAGTAAAGGCTATGTTGACGGAGTTATTTTGCGTGATGGTGCTTTTGACAGCGGGCTTGGCGGCGGGCTGTGCCATCTTTCAGGGCTTATATATTGGGCAACGCTACATACGCCGCTTACTGTGGCAGAACGCCACCGCCACGGCTACGATACCACGCCGCAAAAATTTTTGGGCATGATGCCACATGTTTTTATAATTACAAAGATTTGATGATAAAAAACAATACATCTTACCAGTTTCAGCTAAAATTACAAATTACAAACGACGAAATTATTGCCACTTGGTCGTCAAGCACACCGCCAAGTCATCGTTACGAAATATATGAAAAATCAGGTTGTTTCCATATGGAGGACTGGGGAAGACAAACACGCCATAATCACGTATACCGCAAAGTTTTTGACCTTGACGGTAATTTGCTTGCTGACGAGTTTGTTTCTGAAAACCACGCCATTGTAATGAAGGCGTAAAATAATAGGGGTGATACCAATTTTAGCATTAATAGCCGTTTTAAGCCGATACTATTTTGTTTTTTTGCTGATGTGCTTTGTTTTGCTGGGGATATATTTTTTGCGTGGTAAGGCAATAAAAACCGCTGATTTTTCTTTGCGTGGGCAACGTGCAGTTACCGTACTTTTTGCAATTTTTGCCTTCGCCATTCTCGCTTTTGATGCTGACTTTACAGGGGTGACATCTTTCCCCACACTTGGTTTTGCAGGGCTTGTACTAGCTTTTGCCATAGCCGCCCCAATGGTTCTGCGCATTTTTTACCGCAATGCCTGTCCGCTTATCACAAATATTGTTATTTTCATGCTTGTTTTGGGCTTTGTTATGTTATATAGGCTTGATGCAGGGCTTGCTTGGCGGCAATATTTTATTGCCCTTGGCGGGTTTGCGGTTTCCATGTTTATCCCCATGCTTTTTCGTATTTTTTATAATTTTGAACGGTATGAGAAAATTTATGCAGCAATATGTTTGATATTGCTAGGGCTTGCACCTCTTGCAGGGCTTTTGGCGGCATGGACAAATCTGCCATTGGTGGCAATAGACCAATTTGGAGCAACCCGTTGGGTAAATATTGCAGGTATACAATTTCAACCATCGGAATTTGCTGTCATTCCATTTTTGTTATACCTTGCCTCGGCATTTAGAATGAAGCCAAGCGTTAAGCAACTAATTTTTACAGGTGCTGCCACAGCTTTAATTATTCTTGTGCTTGTGTTACAAAGAAACCTTGGGGCTGCCCTCATGTTCTTTGTGGTGTTTATGGTAACGATGTATGCGTCAACAGGTTCGTGGAAGCTGTTTTTGGCAGGGTTTGGTGCAATAAGCGTTGCAAGTATTGCGTCATATCACATTTTCGCACATATACGTGTGCGTGTAGCCGCCTTTGTTGACCCTTGGGGAGATATCGCAAACACGGGTTTTCAAGTTACCCAGTCTCTTTTTGCCATTTCAACATTTGGGGCATTTGGTGCGGGGTTAGGGCGGGGTCTTCCCGAGCGTATCCCCGTGGTAGAAAGAGATATAATTTTTTCTGCTGTGTCGGAAGAATTCGGTTGGCTTTTTGGTATTGCTCTAATTGCTCTTTATGTTTTGCTGTTGTTGCGCGGGCTGCAAATTGCCCGCCGCTCTGTGCGGCCTCTCCACGCTCTAATGGCTCTTGCTTTCACCACATTTTTGGTGTTTCAAGCCTTCGTATCCATTGGCGGAAATATTCGCTTTATCCCTATGACAGGAGTAACATTACCTTTTATCAGCTATGGCGGCAGCTCTGTTGTTGTTTGCATTATTATGCTTGGGGTTTTAAATTGGCTTAATGCCCAAATTGTACCGCATGATGCCGAAGAAAACATTGATTTTGACGATGAATCCGACCCCGAAGATTTTTTTGACGAAAATTCAAATTTAGGGGTTGACAGCGAGGACGAGTTTGATGTACAATAGATTAATTTATGGGTGTGAATAAATTTGTATCTCAAATTTTGCTACATTCAAATTTAAGGAGATGATGTAATGAAAAAAACGGTAATGGCAATTTTGGGACTTGTAACAGCTCTTGTGGTGCTTGCGGCCTGCGGCAACAACAACAATGACAGGCCAGAGTTACACATGGCAACAAGTGCCGACTTTCCACCATTTGAGTTTATAACCCCAGCCGGCGAATTTGATGGTTTTGATATACATATGGCAAGGGCTATTGCAGAAATTTTAGATATGGAGCTTGTCATTCACGACATGGAGTTTGTGTCTGCCATCGCTTCAACCCAAACAGGCAACACGGACATAACCATTGCCGCTCTTTCTATTACAGATGATAGGAGACAGCAAGTAAACTTCTCTATCCCATATTTTGAAACCACTCTTGTTATTATTGTTCAACAAGACAGCGAAATTCAAACTGTTGCAGACCTTGATGTAGAAGGCAATGCCATTGCTGTTCAAATGGGCACAACAAGCGACATGATGGCGACTTGGTATTTAGACAATGTTGACGTTCAACGCTTTGTAAATGCTCCCATGACTGTTATGGAGCTTAATGCTAACCGTGTTGATGCTATTGTTATTGATGCTGGTGTTGCTTCTCAATTTATTGACGACAACCCAAACCTTCGTATTTTAAGCAACCCTCTTGGCGTAGAGCAATACGCAATCGCTGTATATATGGGCAATCCAGAGCTATTGGAGCAAATCGACGATGCCTTGCAACAGCTTATGGACAATGGAGAATTAGACAGAATTTACAATATGTTCTTTGGTGGTGACGAATAATGCTTACATTGCTTTCGTCCACTACAACGTGGAACCCCCCTCCCGGTTGGGAGGAGGGGTTTCTATTTAGAGTTTATCAAAACCTGCTCCATGGAGATAGATGGAGGCTTTTGCTAAATGGTCTGTCCACCACGGCACAGGTTACGATACTTGCTTTATTGTTAGGGATTTTTATAGGCTTTATTTTTGCCTTCATGCGCATCTCAAAGTTTGCGCCTTTACGATGGTTTTCTTCTGTGTACGTTACTGTGATACGAGGTACACCTTTGGTTGTGCAACTTTTAATATGGTGGCATATTATTCTACCGGGACGTAGCACACCTCCGCTTCTAATAGCAGTGCTTGCCTTCGCAGTAAATTCTGGTGCATATGTTTGCGAAATAATGCGTGGCGGCATTATGGCGGTTGATAAAGGGCAAACAGAGGCAGGGCGGTCTGTTGGGTTAAGTGCATTTAAAAATATGCGACTCATTATAATGCCGCAGGCCATAAAAAATGCACTGCCGTCATTATCTAATGAATTTATTACACTATTTAAAGAAACATCGATACTTGGCTTTATAGCCATGACGGACTTAACACGTGCTGCAAATTTAATAATGTCTAATACATTCGACCCTTTTGTGCCATACATTACTATCGCACTAATATATTTGTCGATTGTAATAATTTTAAGCTGGTTACTAGGTTTATTGGAAAGGAGGTTGCGCAAAGGTGATTCGCACGCAGAAACTCGTAAAATCTTTTGGGGAAAACGTCGTACTAAATGGAGTCAACGAAACAATTAAAGACGGTGAAAAGGTCGTAATAATAGGGCCGTCAGGAGGCGGCAAATCCACATTTTTGCGTTGCCTTAATCTTCTTGAAGTGCCTACAAGCGGGCAAATTTGGATAGACGGACAAGAAATTACATGCAAGAAAAACAATATAAATGAAGTACGCAAAAAAATGGGCATGGTTTTTCAGCATTTCAACCTTTTCCCGCACAAAACTGCGCTGGGCAACCTTATGCTTGCCCCCGTCCAAACCAAAATGATGACCAAAGCAGAGGCAAAAGAATTTGGCATGGAACTGTTAAAGCGGGTTGGATTAGAGGAAAAAGCAGGTGCATATCCCGCCCAGCTTTCAGGCGGACAAAAACAACGTGTTGCCATTGCCCGTTCGCTTGCAATGAAGCCTAAAATTATGCTGTTTGATGAACCAACATCTGCCCTTGACCCAGAAATGGTAGGGGAGGTGCTTGATGTTATGCGTGGTTTGGCAAATGACGGCATGACTATGGTGGTCGTTACCCACGAAATGCATTTTGCAAAGGACGTGGGCGATAGGGTTATGTTTATGTGCGGTGGCAATATTGTAGAGCAGGGTAGTCCGCAAGACATCTTTACCAGCCCGCAAAACGAACGCACCAAAAAATTCTTAACCAGCATACTATAAAACGGCAAGGAGGGCGGTGTAGCAATGTACAAAATAATACATCTTGCCGGCGGTTG
>WRBU01000126.1 GCA_009784355.1 Defluviitaleaceae bacterium | reverse complement strand
TCAACACCAAGGGCAGGAAAGCCTAAATTTCCATTTATTAATAAAAAGTTTAGTCCCAAATGCACCACATTGCCGCACAAATTATATATCATGGGGATTTTTGTTTGACCCGCCCCACGTAAAGCAGCAGAAATTGCCATTGAAACGGCGTGAAAGGCGACGCTTATTGCAATGATTTTCATATATGCCGTAGCATAGGCAAGCACAACAGGGTCGTCAACACCTACCAGCGTCATTAGGGCTTCTGCTCCAAAAAAGCCTAAAGCGGCAATACCAGCACCGATGGCAAAATTAAAAATGATAGCTTGACGGGTGATAGCGGCGGCACGCTTCATATCTCCTTTGCCAATATTCCACGAAACAAGGGTCGTTGTGCCCACATTAACCGCACTAAATATTGCAATCATAAGAAAAAACGGCTGGTTTGTCATTCCGACCCCTGAAATGGCTTGTATGCCCAAAGAGCTAACCATAACCATATCCACAATGCCTTTTAGGGATATGAGAAAAAGCTCCAAAAAAGCGGGGAAAGCCACTTTGCCAATTTGTCGGTAGGTGGTCCTGCCCTTGGGGTTTTTAAAACTGTCAATAAAGTCGCCTATACTGTTTTTTATGTATGTGAATGGATTAGTCATTTATCTATTATATCATTTTTTGTGAGCAAAATCAAGAAGGGGGAATTGAAATATGAAAACACTTTATCTATCAGACTTGGATGGAACGCTACTGGGGCATAACCAACGTATGTCGCAATTTACCAAACAGACTGTCAATAATTTTGTAGCTGGCGGAGGACTGTTCTCATATGCCACAGCACGCTCGATTGTTACGGCTTCCAAGGTTACAGAAGGGCTTAACACGGGCTTACCGCTTATTTGCAACGATGGTGCAGTCATCCTTGATGCCGAAGGCAAAAAAGTTTTAAAGATACACAATTTTTCCAAACAGGAAATTGCGCAAATTACAAATATTTTTGCACAATACGATTTTTATCCTATTGTGTGTGCTTATATTGACGGGCGTGAGAGATTGTCGTATATAAAGCGGGGAATGAGTGCGGGAATGAGCAACTTTATTGATGAACGCATTGATGATGTGCGGCTGCGTGTTGTGGAAGAAGCCCATGACCTATATTGCGGCGATATTTTCAACATATATTTTATACGTGATAATAAAGATGAACTAGCAACAAAATATGAGTTTTTTATTCACAATAAGCCCTTCCATGTAATTTTACAGCTGGATGTATATCACAATTATTGGTTTTTTGTGATATTGCCTGCGGCGGCAAGCAAGGCGACGGCGGCCTTGGAGCTTAAAAAGTTGCTTGGTTGCGAGCGGCTCGTGGTTTTTGGGGATGGTGCCAATGATATATCAATGTTTAAAGTAGCGGACGAAAGTTACGCCATGACAAATGCCGTGGACGAGCTTAAAGAAATAGCGACGGCTGTTATAGAAAGCAATGAAGAGGACGGGGTAGCAAAATGGATAGCAAAAAATCTTATGTAAAAATTTTGCCGTATTTGGCGGCTATGGGCACGGTTTTATTTTGGGCGTCGGCTTTTCCTGCTGTTAAATATTCGCTTGATTATTTTTCGCCGGGTGCCTTGATGTTGTTTCGTTTTGCGGTGGCATCTTTGGCTCTTTTGGCGGTTTGTGTCATCAAAAAAACTCCTTTGCCAAAGGTGAGGGATTTGCCGTTGTTTGCGTTATGCGGCGTTGTTGGCGTGTTTTTGTACATGTGGTTGTTTAATACGGGAACAGACCTTGTAGCGGCGGGCATAAGCGGGTTTATAATTGCATCCGTGCCTGTTTTTACGCTAATTTTATCTATTATTTTTCTAAAAGAGAAAGCCAAGCCCATGATTTGGGTTGGGGTAATAACGAGCTTTTTGGGCATTGTTATTATTGCGACCACGCAAATGACGGATGGATTTGAGATAAACGAAGGTGTATGGATTTTGCTCGTTGCCGCATTAGTTGCAGGGGTGTTTATTGTTACCCAGCGGCTGTTATTGCGTAAATATTCTGTGTTACAAGCAACTGCATATCCTATTATTATTGCCACTGTTTTTATGTTGATTTTCTTGCCCGACTTACTACAAGAACTGCCCAATGCCACATCGGGGGCAAGTATTGTTGTGGTGTATCTTGGCGTATTTCCTGCCGCTATTGCATATTTGTTTTGGGGATACGCCCTTGCAAATGCGCAAAAAACGGTGCATATCACCAGCTTTTTATATCTTTCGCCTTTTTTGGCATCTATAATGGCTTTTATTTGGCTTGGGGAGCGGCTTCCGTTTTTGGCAATTATTGGTGGTGCGGTTGTTGTTGGGGGTATGGTAATAACAAACACAATTAAAAATACAAAATGATTTTCGTGTTTACTCACAGTAATTCTTGAAATTAATGCTAATATAAAAACGAAAATATGCCGATAATATATTACAAAGAAAAACGAAAGGAAGTGGGCATATGAAAATAACTGGTGCTAGTGTGTTGCAAGGCTTAACTCGTCCCACAGATGTGCGCAACAGCAAACGTAATGAGGAAACAAAACGTAGCCCCGATGTTTTTGAAGCGTCTGAAAAAGCAAAGGATTATAACGTAGCTCGTAAAGGGGCCGCCGCCGCTTCTGATGTGCGTGAAGCTATTGTTGCTGACTTACAGGCTCGCATAAAGTCTGGAGAGTACAATGTTTCTGCTTATGATATTGCTTCAAAATTAGTGGATGCCAGAATTTAGCGTGCAGTTTTAATTTAATATCACTACAAAATTTTTAGAGGAAAATTTATGGCAGGATTAATAAGCAATTTAATAGACACACTAAAAGGGCAAACGGACTTGTTCAAAGAGGTCGCTGCCCTTTTAGTGCTTAAAAAAGAGCATATTATCGAAAATGATATAGACGCTTTGAAAAATGTGGTAAAGCAGGAAAATGAAATTGTGCCAAAGGCTTTGAAAAATGACAAAGAGCGTGAAAAAATAATGGCAGATATTGCAACAGTGCTTAACAAAAAGCAAGAAGAGCTTACATTGAGCCTTTTGGCAGAGCTGATAAATGGACAGCCAGAGCATAATGACTTTGTGGTGGCTGTGGACGAATTTGTTGCCGCTTTGGAAAAAATGAAAGAAGCAAATGATGCGGCAAAGGTCTTGGTTCAAGATGCTTTGGAATTTGTGGACTTTAATATGAACATAATACATTCGAGCCTTGATGCCGCACCCGCTGGATACGGCTCGTTAGAGGACGGACACGAGCCTGGGAGTTTTTTAGACACTCGCTCGTAAAAGCAGTATAGGCGGGGATGCCGTCTGCAATGATGCAAAATTTTGGACACGGATGTTAGTTTAGGGGGATATACATGGCTTTTCAAGGTCTTCATACTGCCATTAGCGGACTTAATGCGGCACAAATAGGGCTTTATGTAACCGGTCATAATATGGCGAATAATCACACAATGGGGTTTACCCGCCAAATTGTTACACAGGCGCATTTTGTGCACCGCACAATAGGCTCAAATGCCATGGGGCCAATGCAGGTTGGTCTTGGTACACAAATGACGGGCATACGTCAAGTGCGCAGTCATTTCCATGATATGCGCTGGCGTGAAACAGCTCCAAGACTTTCTTATTGGGAAACACGTGCCGCAACCCATATGGAGCTTGACTCTATTTTTGGCGAACTTCAGGGGCATTATAGACTGCAGTTGTCTTTAACAAACCTTAATGCGGCATTAAACGAGCTTAACAACGACACAAGCTCAATAGAAACCCGCTCGAATTTTATTTCGCAGGCGGCTACTTTTATTGATAGAGCAAATGCGGCGCATCGTAGCATGACTGAGTATCAAATGCAGCTTAACAACGACGTTAAAGCAACCGTGCAACGTGTAAACCAAATTTTGACAGATATTGACGAGCTTAACCAGCGCATTGTTTTGGAGCGCAACAAAGGTCAAAACCCGAATGACTTTTTGGACTGGCGCAACAATTTGCTGGACGAGCTTTCTACAATAATGGATATAAATATTATAGAAGTGGTTGGGGGCAGTGTGAACATCCTTACTGCTCATGGCGGCAACCAACTTTTGGTAAATGGGAATGTCAGCCGTTTGGGACTGCAATATTCGTATCCCGGCTGGCCTTTTGTTGAGCCTGTTTTTACTCACGAAGAGCGTATTTTGGCTTTTGATGAGGATGCACCGCCATTATTTAACTGGGATGCCCTTGGCAGAAACTATATTTTGGCAAATGGCGGTGAACGTGGGCATTTGCTGTCTCTTATAGTAAACCGCGGGCTTGGTCCAATAGACCACACTTCCGCTCCAATAGAAACCGAAGCAGAAATTGTGGCACGCTTTAACACGCTTTTAGATGGATGGATAACTGGTGCTGGCATAGCTGCCCCGCCAGACCCAGACGGAGTAGCGGCGGAAACATTTAGAACACAATTTGTTGCAATGCTAAATGCACCGTCTTTTGCAAGGCCCGACATATCAACAATTACAATACCTGCAGTGCTTAATACTTGGGCAGGTGCGCAAACACCTCCTATCGATGTTTTAGGAGAAATGGAAAGATTTGTGTTTGATATGGATTTGGTGGCAAAGCGACGT
>WRBU01000125.1 GCA_009784355.1 Defluviitaleaceae bacterium | reverse complement strand
CTGCTTAAAATCAATTATACTGCCCATTGGGGATGGATTGTTAGTTAGTGTAAAGGAGAATGGATATGAAACGGACGGATAAAGTGGAACTTTTAGCTCCGGCGGGGGATTTAGAGCGGCTCAAATACGCCGTAGAATATGGTGCGGATGCGGTTTATATAGGAGGCACATCCTTTGGATTGCGCGCAAAAGCTAAAAATTTTGATATAGAACAAATGGCGCAAGGAGTGCAGTACGCTCACGCAAGAGGTGTAAAAGTTTTCGTAACTGCAAATGTTTTTGCCCGAAATGATGATTTTGATGCTATGACAGACTATTTTAAACAAGTGCAAGATATAGGAGTGGATGCACTAATAATAGCTGACCTTGGTGTTTTTCATGTAGCAAGACAAGCTGTGCCGCAAATGGAGATACATATTAGCACGCAAGCAAATATCACAAATTACCAAACGGCTTTGTTTTGGGCAAAACAGGGTGCCCAGCGTGTTGTACTTGCCCGTGAGCTAGGCTTTGGAGAAATTGCTGAAATTCACAAAAAGGCTGGCGATAAAGTTGCTATTGAAGCCTTTGTGCATGGCTCGATGTGTATTTCATATTCGGGACGCTGTCTTCTTTCGGCTTTTTTTAACCATAAGGATGCTAACAAAGGCGAATGTACCAATGTTTGCCGATATAATTTTGCTTTGGTGGAAGAGCGTAGGCAGGGCGAGTTTTTTCCTATTTATCAAGAAGATAATGGTAGCTTTATCCTTAATTCACGGGATTTATGCATGATAGAGCATATTCCTCGACTGATAAGCAGCGGCATATATTCTTTCAAAATTGAAGGTCGCATGAAAACGCCCTATTATGTAGCGACGGTGGTTAAAACCTATCGTGAAGCTATTGATGATTATTTTACCGACCCCAAATTATACGAAAGTAAAAAAACTTACTATATGGGTGAGCTTTTAAAATCTTCCAACCGCGACTTTACAACAGGCTTTTTCTTGGGCAATCCGGGAAGTTTAGGGCAAGTTTACGGGGGGGAAGGGTATTCTCGAACCTATGACTTTTTAGGCGTTGTAAGACATTATGATGAAAAAACACAAATTGCAATTATTGAGCAACGAAATAAATTTTTGTTAGGTGATACGGTCGAGTTTTTGCGGGCTGGCGGAGAACAAAATTTTGCGCAAAAAATTGAGCACTTTACAGATGATGAAGGTAATAGCATCGAATCCGCACCTCATGCCCAGCAAATTGTTAAGATAAAAACAATACAACCCGTAGGAACAATGGACATCATGCGAGGATTGGCAGAATGATTATTAGTATAGGAACAGACATAGTGGAAGTGGTAAGGGTTAAAAAAGCCGTATCACGCTTACGTTTTAGAGATAAATGCTTTACCGACGCAGAGATTTTATATTGTAGCAGCAAAAAATCTACTGCATTCCAAAGCATGGCTGGGCTTTTCGCAGCAAAAGAAGCGGTTTCAAAAGCTATCGGAAATGGATTTAGAGGTTTTTTGCCAAGAGATATAGAAATTGTGCATGATGCTTTGGGTGCGCCAAGTGTTAGACTTGCAAAAGCTGTGATATTGCCAAATGATAGCAATGTAAAAATAATGATAAGTATTTCGCACGAAAAAAATTATGCGACCGCAACGGCTATAATTTGTAAGGTATGCTGAATTCCGAGGGCTTTCAAATGTCTTTGTGCGTGGTGAAAAAATGAAAGATGACAGAAATTTTCGCAAATATCCTGCCGAGATAGTAGAAAAAACTTCTATTTTAGGAGAAATTAAGCCACGACCACCAAAGCGAAAGCTGTACACGTGGCTCTTTTTTGTTGTGGTCTTTGGAGTTATTGGCGGAGCATATATTGTGGGCTATATATTTACCCATGTAATAGGCGGTGACATACCACAAACCCGTATAGAAATGGGGTATTACACTTTGCCAACCGTCTTCAACGGTATAATTGTTAGAGACGAAGTTGTGCATCACTCTAATAGGCAAGGGGAGCTTGTTTTTTATGTTAATCAACATACAAGAGTGCAAAATGGGGATTTGGTTGCTAGTGTACGAGATTCTTTTGTAGGCGGCGTGGAAGAAGTTTTTTGGAGCGAACGTCATAGGCAAGATGCACTTGAGGCTTTGGAGCAAGCTAATTTTGACACGGGCGACATAGGCAATCTTTGGGACCTTGGTTTTTATATTAACTATATCTTGGCGCAAGATGCTCTCGTTGGGAGAGTCGGTAATATTTATGCACAAGATTCAGGTACCGTTTCGCTTCTTACGGATAGCATGGAGAGCTTCCTGACACTAACCAACTTATCAAATATTTCACAAGACCTTATTAATGATACATATCAAAGCGGACAACATCAATTTTCAACGACAGCGGGTTTTAGAATTGTGCGTAGCAACGATTGGCATATAGCTGCATATTTGCCTAGGCAATATGCCCAAAATTTTAATGTTGACTCAAGAATAACGATTTTTGCACACCAAAACGACTTAATTTTACCTATTAATGTGGTGGTGGAGCAAATGACAAGCATTGGCGATGACTTTTATGTAGTTTTTACTACGAACGCTGAAACTTTACGTTTTATAGACCAGCGCACTATTCGGTTTTCGTTGCATCAAAACCCTATACAAGGCTATAAAATTCCGCAAACTGCACTTGCTGTTCGCAGTGTTTTCGTTGTTCCAAGAGAATTTGTTTCAAATAGATATTTTGGCACAAACACAGTGCAGTTGATTGACGGACGCAATGTACCTGTTGGCGGCTGGGGAAGAGGTGATGAGTTTCTTATATTGGCAGATGGTGGATATTTGCGTACTTTTGATGAAATTGTATTAGAGGTCGTTGCTGAGAATGCCCAAACTGCTCACACTATAATTCACGAAATAACGCATATAGAGGCGGTAACTGGGGTTTTTCAAATTAATATGGGCTTTACTGTTTTTCGTTCTGTTACTTTGCCACAAAACTTTTCTGCTGCAGATGAATACATCATACTTGACCCCACCGAAAACCCGTTTGTAAGGCTTTTTGACTGGATTGTAACAGATGCTCGAAATGTGGACAATCGATTGCTGTTGAATTAATACTAATTCTAGATTAAAACCTGTTGTATTACCGCAAAAGTTTGTTTTGACAATATCTCTAGTTTTCCACAAAAATTTCCACAAATCTGTAAAAAAAGTGTTGACAACTTGTGGAAAATATGGTAACGTATATCAGAGGTAATTTTCATCTTCGACCAAATAAAATAGTAGGAGTAAATTGCCAAAAATATTTTGCCAAGGAGGATATCATGGGATTAGTAAAAAAGGTTAAAGAATGGTTTGAACACACAGGCGAGCGTAATTATGATGAATATGAAGAAGATGTGATTGGGGAGTACGAATACACTAATTACGGAAGTGATGTACGGCATATTAACGAAGGACGCAAAGGCGATACCGTTGCTATAACACCAAGAAAAAGTATAGCAAAACAAGAAGAACCGCAGCAAAGTTCAGTAGCAGGTTTTGTTGCTCCAAAATTGGAACTGGTAACGTCTACTCCAAAAAATTTAGAGGATGCAGCAGCGGTTGCTGATTTACATAAACAGGGCAAAACTGTACTGATTTGTCTTGCTGATATTCCTTTTGAAGAAAGTGTAAGAATTGTTGACTTTTTGAGCGGAGTAATTTATAATAGCGGCGGCGACATTAAGCAACAAACTAAAAATCGAAATTTTATCGTTGCACCAAAAGGTGTTGATATTACTGAACATCATCAAGAGCAACTTAAACAAAGCGGAGTAAACAAAAAACTGTTTAGCCGTGTGCGATAGTTTTTGGAGGGCAATAGATGGTTTATTCTGCGGCAATCCAAACCGCAATTGGTTGGTTTATTGAAATTTTGTGGTGGGCAATGATAATAAGGGCATTAATCTCTTGGTTTGCTGGGTTGAGAAATAGCTTTATAGCAGGTTTTTTGGCATTTTTTACAGAGCCTTTTGTGTCTCCTATCCGTAAACTAATTGCAAAATCCCCACTCGGCGGTGGAATGCTAGACTTTTCGTTTTTTATTTCACTTCTATTGATTCGATGGGTTTTTGGACCTTTTTTGCTTTGGCTTGCGGCACAAATACCATTTTAACAAATAATTTTGGGCGGCTTACAAAGTCGCCTGTTTTATTTCGGAGGAAAAATGAATAATGGATTGATAAAATACAATAAAATAGGTATTTTAGGCGGAAGTTTTGACCCAATTCACTTTGGGCATTTAGAAGCTGCCGAGGCTGTTCGTGCTAAACATGGACTTGATGCTATAATGCTCTTGCCTGCTGGCAAACCCGCCTTTAAACAAGATAAAGAAATGGCTACTGCAGAGCAACGCTATGAAATGTGCAAATTGGCAATTTCGGACGGATACCCTAGTTTTTTTGTAAGCCGAGCAGAAATCGACCGAGGGGGCATTACCTACACAATAGATACATTGCGTAAATTTAAGCAAGAGATGCCGTCTACTGAGCTATTTTTTATTGTGGGCACAGATGCCGCTCAAAATTTTTCAAAATGGCGCAATGCTGACGAAATTTTGAAACTTTGCACTTTGATAGAAATGCCGCGCAAAGATTCAGATATT
>WRBU01000124.1 GCA_009784355.1 Defluviitaleaceae bacterium | reverse complement strand
TGTATTCCGCAAATTCACGGGGCAAGCAAGGACGCACTGGAATACGTAAAAGAGCGGGTTTTGGTAGAGATAAATTCTGTAACAGACAACCCAATTATTCTTGGCGAAGATGAGGCAATTTCCGGCGGCAATTTCCACGGACAGCCCATCGCCCTTTCCATGGACTTTTTAGCAATAGCAATGGCAGAGCTTGCAAATGTAAGCGAAAGGCGTGTAGAGCGTCTTGTCAACCCCGCACTCTCAAACGGCTTGCCTGCATTTTTAACAAAGCATGGAGGGCTTAATTCGGGCTTTATGATAGCCCAATACTCCGCCGCCGCTTTGGTGTCTGAAAATAAAGTCCTCGCACATCCCGCCAGCGTGGATTCTATCCCATCCTCCGCCAACCAGGAAGACCACGTATCTATGGGGACAATAGCCGCACGCAAAGCCACCGAAATTTTATTTAATTTGCGCAAAGTGCTGGCAATAGAGCTTTTGTGCGCCTGCCAAGGCATAGACCTTTGTGCACCAAAAAAACTGGGCAAAGGCACACAGGCAGCATACAGCCTTGTACGGCGCATCTCCCCCACCCTTGAAGACGACAGAGAGCTATATTATGACATCGAAAAAGTCTCTGCTTTAATAGCCACAAGACTGTTGGAGTCTGTCTAATATCTCGCTTTCGCCAGATTTTTGTGCGTTTTTTCTCTGGCGAGAAGGAGGGTTCCCAACATACCCATAGGTATGTTGGGGTTCTTCCGACGAAGTCCAGAGGAAAAATAAACCAAAAAGATGGTGGAATGGAGATTTTGGACAGGCTCTTAGCCGAAAAAACTGCGCAATAGGATGCGGACAGTTCGCATTAACGTCATGGCGGGATGGTTTCCCGCCATCTCCTGATTTTTGAAGAAATTGCGGGCACGAGCAGGGCAAAGCCCTGCGGCGAGTGCGTGCCGCAATGATGCTAAATAGAGCGTGTTCACATTAATGGGCTGCACGTATTTTCGAGTCGATTTTTCGCCAATCGAGGAGGCAGGTTCCGTGTGAACCCAAAGGTTCGTGCGGGTTCTGCCGACAAAGAGTGGTGAAAATATCGACCGAAAAGGCGTATAGCAGCTTAATGTGAACACGCTCTAGTTGCCGTAAACTTTAATCGGTACGATTGTCTACTACTGCGCAATAATTTCCCTTGACACACAAGTGGTCTTTGTGATATATTTATCGCATGAATATTTTGGTTACTAACAACCCTTTGTGCAAAGAGCAGTTAGGGCATACTTATATTGTACAATTTGCCGAAGAATCTCCTTTGGCAACTTTGCGGCGTGTACGTGATTTTGTTCATCTTGGGCATTTTCTTATAACACATCCCACCGCTGGCGGCTTGCCATCAGGCACAAGCCCTTATAAGTCCGTGGTCGTGTCAGCAAAAGCCTGCCTACCAAAGCCATCGGACATAAATTCAATAGAGCACACCATTGCTTCTTATGAAAAAAGCGGTCTTCCCACACCAAAAGAACATCTTGATGACTTTATGATGCTTGACTTGGCACTCGTTGAAGGGCGTAATTAAGGAGGTAAGCAATGAATCGCAAATTAAATTTTGTTGACGAAAGATTTGAATTAATTTCGGTTATTTTTAGGTTGGCGGGAAATTGGGAGTATAATATAGGTGCAGGCGGGCTTGATGGACTTGAATATCCTTTCCCCGAAGAACAACACGAAGCACTTGCCACATGTAAAGACACAAATGGCTATCAGCTTGAAGTCGCAAAAACCTTTGAAAAATATGCGGAGCATGAGGCTGTTTTGTGGGCAAAGGCTTCTGGAATAGGCTTTTCTGACCCGTTTAGGTTTGCAATGCATTTAGAAAAAAATGAAGATGGGTTTGTTTTTATTGATGATATAAGCTCTATTGTTTATCATCAATGGACTATTGAAGCGGCGCAAGAGTTCTTGCCGCTTTTCAATAAATTTTACAAGGATACCAACTACGCCGAATTTTACACAGCTCGTATCCCTTATTTTGAGGAGCTTTCGCAAAAGTTTTACGATGATTTTTATCATACTGTTAATTTTGATTGGTACAGCAAATACGTTGATATATCGAATTTGCGCTGTGTACTTTCACCGTCAAATTCTGCTGCCAATTATGCCGCAACTGTGAACAACAAAATTGTCTGCGGCATGGTACGCATGACCTCAGGTTCTGTGCTTATACACGAATTTAACCATAGCTTCGCCAACCCCATTGGCAACAAATGGTATGAAGAAAACGAAACATTCAAAAAATGGTGTGATGATTCTGTTGATTTGGAAAGGATGCCGTATTACCCAACCGGAGCAGAATTGGCAAAGGAATATGTAACCCATGCTTATGAGGTTTTGTATGCATTTCAAAATAACGCACCTTGGGAAAAGTATCTTGCCGGAATTAAAAACGCTGGTTTTGAAAACGCCTTCCCCTATATTGAAGACATTTACAAAATGGTATTGGCATTGGAAGAATAATATTTACAAATTTTGGAAATACAGCAACACAATATACATGGGCACATGCCCAATACTTTTGTAGGAGGAAATCCATGAAACTGGAAGTTGGTTATATCGACATTAAGGATGTGCAATTTGGTTCGCCATCCAAAGTGGAGGGCGGCACATTATACGTAGATGCCGAAGCCGTGCGCAAGCTGGTTTTGGAAGACACCCGTATTTTAGATGTGCAGCTTGACATCGCCCGCCCCGGCGAGAGTGTGCGTATTGCACCCGTAAAAGACTGCATAGAGCCACGCACCAAAGTTGGCTCTGATTTAGAAATTTTCCCGGGTATGCTTGGGAAAGTAAAAACCGTTGGTACTGGACGCACCCACGTTTTGCGTGGTTCTGCGGTGGTTACTTGCGGTGCTATCGTTGGTTTTCAAGAAGGGATTATTGACATGAGCGGTCCTGGGGCGGCTTACACCCCATTTTCTGAAACAAACAATCTTGTATTAATTTTTACTCCAAAGGCAGAGCTTCCACAGCATGAATACGAGCAAGCCCTTCGCATGGCTGGTTTTAAAGTTGCCGTTTACCTTGGGGATTTGGGCAAAAATGTAACGCCTAACTGTGTTGAAACATACGAAACCTTGCCCGTGTTAAAAGCAAAAGAAACCTACCCCGACCTGCCACGTGTTGGTTACGTACAAATGTTGCAAACCCAAGGGCTTTTGCACGACACCTATGTTTACGGCGTAGATATGAAAAATTCTTTAACCACAATGCTTAACCCAACAGAGGTTATGGATGGTGCTATTGTAAGCGGTAACTGCGTTTCTGCTTGCGACAAAAACACTACTTACCACCACCAAAACAACCCTGTTATCAAAGACCTTTTTGCCCGCCATGGTAAAGATTTGATTTTTGCGGGCATGATAATTACTAACGAAAATGTATTTTTGATGGACAAAGAGCGTTCCAGCGACTGGACAGCAAAACTTTGCGCCATGATGGAATTTGACGGTGTTATTATCACTCAAGAAGGCTTTGGTAACCCCGACACAGACCTAATGATGAACTGCAAAAAGGTTGAAGCCGTAGGTGTTTGCACTGTTATTGTTACTGACGAATACGCAGGACGTGACGGCACAAGCCAGTCCCTTGCTGACGTTGACATTGCGGCAAATGCCGTGGTAACAGGCGGCAATGCCAACGAAGTTATCACCTTGCCAAAAATGGATAAAGTTATCGGCTCTTTGGCGGAAGTTGACGTTATTGCAGGTGGTTTTGAAAACAATACCCTTGCTGACGGCAGCATTGTGGTAGAGCTTCAAGCAATTATTGGCGCAACTAACGAATTAGGCTTTAGCAAGCATTCTGCGAGATAGGAGGGAAGCACACAATGATAAAAATTGTTCATTATATCAACCAGTTTTTTGCCGGCATTGGCGGCGAAGAAATGGCAGACCATAAGCCAGAAATGCGTGAGGGCGTAGTTGGTCCGGGGCAAGCCTTGACGGCTGCTTTTGGCGGCAATGCTACCATCACCCACACAATTATTTGCGGCGACAGCTTTTTTGCTGAAAATACCACAGATGCGACAGCCGCAATTTTAGGCTTTGTTGAGCAAGTAAAACCCGATGTTTTCATTGCTGGCCCTGCTTTTAATGCTGGGCGTTACGGCGTGGCTTGCGGCTCTGTTGCAAAGGCTGTGCAAGAAAAATTCAATATTCCCGTTGTTACAGGTATGTATCACGAAAACCCAGGGGCAGAAATGTTCCAGAATGACGTTTACGTAATTGCAACAAAAAATTCCGCAACAGGTATGCGTGATGCCGCGCCAAAAATGGCGGCTTTTGCCCTTAAACTTGCAAAAGGCGAAAAAATTGGCGCAAGCATTAACGAAGGTTACTTGCCAAACGGCACCCGCATCAACTTCTTTGAAGAAAAGCGGGGCAGTGAGCGTGCGGTTGATATGCTTTTGGCAAAGATGGCAGGCAAGCCCTTTACAACAGAGTTTCCTATGCCAGCTTTTGACCGTGTTGCCCCAGCCCCAGCAATTAAAGACCTTTCCAAAGCACGTTTTGCCATTGTTACATCAGGAGGCATTGTGCCAAAAGGCAATCCAGAGCGCATAGAGTCAAGCTCTGCCAGCAAATACGGCGGCTATGAATACGCAGAC
>WRBU01000123.1 GCA_009784355.1 Defluviitaleaceae bacterium | reverse complement strand
CCTATTAGCAAAATATTATGCCCGCCAGCCGCCGCAATTTTTAACGCACGCTTTACACTCTCTTGCCCCCTAACATCTGCAAAATCAAGTATATCATCAATATCTAATTTTACACTTTCGTCAATCTCTGGCTTATACTCTGCAATAGGCTCTCCGTGAAAATGCTTTATCAACTGCTGCAAATTTTCAGGGGCAATGATTTTCGCCCCTTCCACAAGTGCCGCCTCACGAGCATTTGCTGGCGGTACAATGCACGTGGTAGTACCGCTTTGCACAGCAGAATACACCATAGGCAAAATCCCGCCTATTGGGCGCAAGTCGCCATCAAGCGACAGCTCTCCCGCCACAAAAACATTCTCTAAATGGCTAGGGGCAACAACACCCATGCCCACCAAAACCCCGAGCGCAATAGGCAAGTCAAAGCTAGGTCCCTCTTTGCGAATGTCGGCAGGGGCAAGGTTTACAGTTATACGTTTTGGAGGGATAGTCGTTTTGGAGTTACGCAAAGCCGTGCGCACACGCTCTTTGCTTTCCTTTACTGCGCTGTCGGGTAAGCCTACAATATCAAAGGCGGGCATCCCACCCACCATGTCTACCTCGACAGTAATAGCAACACCTTCGACCCCATTTACTGCACCCGATAAAATTTTAGCAACCAAAAGTACACCCCTCGCAAAAATTAATTATTTCGTTTAATTCAATTTTGCTTCCAACCATTTTCCCTATCCCATATCTTTTTTCAAAACAAGCTGCATATTTGTTGAAGTGTATAACTTGGTCTTCGCAAAAGATTTTTGCGCCTGTTGAGCCAAAACCATTTCTATAATGCTCGTTGTAGAAATTCGTATCTACCAATAACAAAGAGAATTTAGGTGACAAACATATTGCGAAAATATCTTGATTTTCATACACGTATTTATAAAAATGTAATGTTGGCAAAAGAAAATTTCTCTTCGTGCCATTAAACAAAATAATCATACTCTTTAAATCTAAATTGTGAGCTTTATTGAATTCCTTAATCGCAGTATTATAGAGTTCACCGCTCAAAATAAAACTCGCCGCAAATTTAGCACCCCCTTCTCCCCTTGGAGGAGTTTTGGAATATGGAAGAAAGTGATTTTTCATATATCCGGGATTTCTTATAGACTGTATTGCAATAATCTCCTTCGATAATTTGGTCATCTTTGCAATAGTCTTATCGCTTACCATATTCCTTTTTATTGTTTCATCAATTTTTTTACACACTCGTCCAATTCTAGTCTCAATTCCCGCAGATAATTTGTCCTCCACATCTTTTGTAAAATAGTTTTCACTAACAAGAAAGGATTTTGGTGTTGTTTTTGTTATTTGATTTGTATTTAGATCTAAACAAAACAACGCCCCTTTGGAGGAAAATCTTGTTAGTGATTGTTTGGGTAAACAAATGTGATGGCTCATACGGAGCCCCCCTTAAGATTCAAACTGCGCATGATAAAGCTCACTATAAAACCCATCTTTGGTGAGTAGCTCTGCGTGCGTGCCTTGCTCCACAATGTCACCATTATCCATTACAAGAATAAGGTCAGCGTGGCGTATGGTGGAAAGGCGGTGGGCAATTATGAAGCTCGTACGCCCTTGCATCAATTTGTCCATTGCCGCTTGGATGAGGATTTCCGTGCGGGTGTCTACGGACGAAGTGGCTTCGTCAAGGATAAGAATTTTGGGGTCAAGGAGTATTGCTCGGGCAATGGTGAGAAGTTGTTTTTGCCCTTGCGAAATATTGTTGGCTTCTTCGTTTATTTCCATTTCATAGCCATTTGGGAGGGTTTGGATAAAGTGGTGGGCAGAGGCGGCTTTTGCAGCGGAAATAACCTCATCATCAGTGGCATTAAGGCGGCCGTAGCGGATATTTTCCATTATGCTGCCGTTAAACAGCCACGTGTCTTGTAATACCATGGTCATCATTCCACGAAGGTCGTCCCTTTTAAAGCTAGTGATGTCCACGCCGTCTATTAAAATCCTGCCGCTTTGCAAGTCGTAATATCGCATCAAGAGCTTCACAATGGTAGTCTTGCCTGCTCCTGTTGGGCCTACTATTGCAATACGCTTGCCTTGTTCTATATTCGCTGAGAAATTATTGATAATAATTACATCATCGCTGTACCCAAAGTTTACATTTTCAAAAGTTACTTGTCCTGTGATATTTTCGGTCGCGGCTGGGCTTTGTGCGTCGGGAGCTTCTTCGGTTTCGTCAATAAATTCGAAAACACGTTCGGCAGCAGCAACAGTGGATTGCAGAACATTAGACACTTGAGCAAGCATATTTACGGGGTCGGAAATTCGGCGGGCATATTGTACAAAACTGAGGATTGTTCCCACGGCTATTGTGCCAGCTATCGCTAAATAAGCACCTAAAACGGAAACCGCCACATAACCCACATTACCCACAAAAAACATAAGCGGAAAAATAAGTGCAGAAACAAATTGTGCCTTCCATGCGGCAGAATATAGCTTGTCGTTGTCTTGGTTGAAGTTTTCGAGCGCGCGGTGTTCGGAATTAAAGGCTTTCACCACTTGATGCCCCGCAAAAACTTCCTCAATCTGCCCATTTACCGCACCCAAAAACTTTTGTTGTGCTTTAAAGTACCGCTGACTGCGTTTTACAATAAAACGTACAATTACAAAAGACAGGGGCAATACCAAAAGAGCAACCGCCGTCATGGGTATTGAGAGTATAACCATCATTGTGATGACACCAATAAGAGATATTGCGGCGGTTATCATTTGTGCAAGACTTTGTCCTAGCGAATCTCCCATTAAATCAATATCATTTGTCATACGGGAAAGGACATCCCCATGAGGAGTTTTATCAAAATATTTCAGCGGCATTTTATTAATTTTTGCGTAAAACGCTTTGCGCAAGTTGTAGCTGACTTTTTGCGAAATACTCGCCATCATAATTCCTTGCAAAAGAGAAAACAAAAACACACCAATATTTATGAAAATTAGGGCATAGATGATGGTTGCAAGGGTATCAAAGTCCACACCACTGCCGCCCTCGGCACGACCTGTTGTGCCTTCAAAAATAACTTGTGCGGCATCGCCCAAAAGCCACGGCGGCAAAACATTTAACGCCGTGCCGACTATTGCAAAACCTATTGCTAAAAAAATAGCCGCCCGAAAAGGTTTTAGGTAACTTAATAGATGGCGCAGTGTCGATTTAAAGTCCTTTGCTTTTTCCACCGGACCCATGCCCGGCATACCACCGGGGCCACGGCGGCCTCTGCCAAGGGATGGGCCTTGGGGTTGCCTTTGATTCGTTGCGTTACCTCTATTATCTTGACTCATAATTTGCTCCCCCCCTATTCTCCCAAATATCTTTCCATTTCTTTTGTGGACAACTGCGAGCTGGCAATTTGCCTGTATACATCACAAGTTTTTAAAAGTTCTCTATGTTGTCCAATGCCCACAACTTTTCCTTCGTCAAGTACAATTATTTGCTCAGCATTTTTAATGGTATTGATACGTTGGGCAATCACAATTAATGTAGCTTCGCCAAGCTCTTCTTTAATAGCCGCACGCAGGTTTGCGTCAGTTTTATAATCCAGCGCAGAAAAAGAATCGTCAAAAATATAAATATTCGCATTTTTAGCAACAGCTCGGGCAATGGCCAGCCTTTGGCGTTGACCGCCGCTTACATTTGTGCCGCCTTGTGAAATTTCTTCTACAAATTTATCTGTTTTTTCGTCTATAAAGTCGCTGGCTTGGGCAATTCTTGCCGCTTTTTCCATTACATCGTCATCAATGTCGCCAGCGTATTTAATATTGCTTTCTATTGTTCCTGAAAACAGAAGAGCCTTTTGCGGAACATATCCAATAACTTCACGCAAGTCGTGTTGGGTAACGTCCTTTACATCAACCCCATTAACCAAAACTTGCCCCTCAGTGGCATCGTAAAAGCGTGGGATGAGGTTAGCAAGGGCAGTTTTGCCAGCCCCTGTCGAGCCGACAATGGCTGTCATTTCCCCTTGACTTGCTGTAAAACTAACCCCATCAAGTGCATTACCAACAGCACCAGGAAATTTAAAGCTGACATCCCTAAACTCAACATAGCCTTTGGTCTTTGGCAAAAGCATTGGACGCTCTGGGTCTAAAATTTCGTTTTCGGTGCTCACAACTTCCATAATACGCCCAGCGGCAACAGTGGCACGAGGTAGCATCATTATTACAAAAGCAAGCATAATAAACGACCATACAATAAACATTGTGTAGGTGATAAATGCCATCATGTCGCCCACTTGCAACGAGCCTTGGTTGATGGAGATGCCGCCAAACCAAATTATTAATATATTTGTAAAGCCCATTATAAGTGAGATTGTGGGCATTTGCAATGCACCAAGCCTTGCCAAAAACAATGCTGTTTTGCGCAATTTGCTATTAACCCCATCAAAACGCTTTGCTTCGTGGTCTTGGGTGTTAAAGGCACGTATAACCATCATGCCCGTCAACCCCTCACGGGTAACGAGGTTTACTTTGTCAATAAGTTTTTGCATTATTTTAAATTTAGGTGTAGCTATGATGATAAAAAGGGCGATGAAAGTTACAATAGCACCAATGGCAACAGCAATAGCCCAAGCCATGGAAGCGTCTGTTCCAAGCACCATTAAAAT
>WRBU01000122.1 GCA_009784355.1 Defluviitaleaceae bacterium | reverse complement strand
GTATTTTAGCACCTTTAAACCCGCAGAATATTTCGCAAGACTTTGATGTGCGTGATGCTATGGAAATTATCGCCCAAAGTCCTTATGTGTCAAGGGAAGATAGGCGTATATTTGTGCAAGGCGTGATGGAGGACAGAACAAACATTACTGCACAATTATTGGCCACAAACCATTTTATGCCCTTTTTAGAAGGGCTGGACATTTTTACACAAGAACATTATTTTTATGCCACCATACGCTTTACACAACACTCCCCACGGCTTATTACAACGGGCGACCAACACTTCATCCATGTTACAGTAGATGTTACAGAGAATGTAGTGGGAGATTCGATGCTGCTGCGTGATACAACATCTCAATTTGTAAGCGTAAGCGGCAGACCTCTGTTTATCCCTCAGCGGGCGGATATGCGCATTGCTATAACGCACGAAGAATCTTACCTTTATGCGGCGGGACTATGGAATCCTTTCGAGGGGCTAGGGCCTCAAACACAGTATTTTATGCGTGCGTTGCCAACGCCGACCCTTGACGGCGACGGCATACCTCATTGGTGGCTGCGTCCAACTATTGGGGAAGACGGGCTGGTAGGGTCGTCAAATTGGTCGGTTGCGATTGACCCAGATTTACGTGATGACGAATTAGTATTTTTTCACCGCATAACAGACGGAGCATCCTATACAGCAATGCGTGAAGCAATACAGCCGCAAATAGACCTTGCGCGTGATAACCTGCAAAGCATGATGGTTATTGGCACACAAGACATGACCACAATGCCGAGGATGCAAAACTGGGCATCGGCCCGCCTAATAGACACACCGTTGATACAAGGCGGCCGCTGGCTTACATATGAAGACTATATTAACCAAAACCCCGTTGCTGTTGTGCCTTTTCAAATGGCAGTCCGCAAGGGTCTGCGGGTTGGTGAAACTTTTACAATCACTCTTAATAACAACCCACGCCCAAAATGGATTGACGAGGACAGCACAAGTTTGTTTGCACCCCAAATCGAGGGTTGGTGGGCTGTTGCGCCCCAAGGCTGGTGGGCAACAGCCCAAGGGGGCGAGCATTTTTATGAAAGGGAGCATGTAACACTGGAGCTAACCGTCGTTGGCGTATACCACAACACACCGCCGGGTATAAGCCACAATTTTTTAAGCACAGAGATGTATATTCCTCTGTCGCTTATTCCAGAGGGATTTGGGTGGGATGATTCGCCGCATCTTTCAAGCATGTACAGTTTTGTATTAAATTCGCCAAGGGATGAGCAATCCTTTTTGCAAGGCATAGAGATTGCATTGCTGCAACAAGGCTTTGTGGCCCGCTTTTTAGAGAATGGCTTTGATGCTTTTGTAAATGCTGCCGACCCTATATTTTTATCGCTTATTGTCAACCTTGTAACCTTTTGTGTTCTTTCTGTGCTTATTTTAGCTTTGGTGATATTTCTTTATTTGCGGGAGTGGCGCAAATCTCTTGCTATAACCCGTGCTTTGGGCAGTCCCAGCGGCAAAACATTGCGTCAAATGATTTTTCCTGTAATTGTGCTGTGGATACCGGCAATTATTATAGGTGCAGTTGTGGCATGGTTTTTTGCTCTTTCGCAAGCAGAAACCACACTGGAAGGAATTAATGCGGCTGTAGGCATTGCTGACAGCCTTGTGCATGTGGAAGAAGCGGTAACTGAATTGCCGCAAATGTCGTGGTTCATGCTTTTGGCTGTTGCAGTAACCCTATTAACATTCGGAGACCTATTTGCCGCCATTGCAAAATGGCGTAAAAATATTGTAATTTCACGTGCAAATGCAATATCTGCAGGCGAAAACCCAAAATGGCTTTTGTCGCAAGTTTTTCCAATGTGGACTCCGCTGGTTTTGGCAGCCGCCGCTATTGTGTGGGTTTTTGCTTTAAATGAAATGGAGCATAGCTTTGCGGAAATTTTTGCAATAATTGGGGCGGGGGCAACAAACCTTTCGCTTGATGTTACGTGGCTAATTTTGATGTCAGTAAGCATGGCGGCAATAGTCTTTGGCGGGCTTGCTATTTTTGGCAATGCGATAATACGCCGCCCTGTTTTAGAGCAGTTGCAAGGGGCAATTACCAAAAACAAAAAACGCAAAACAAAGATAGCTGCCGAAGCAAATGAAATGCCAGTAAAATTTGACACAGCAAATGCCAATTTTGTGTTTGCAGCAGTGCAAAAATCAAGCAAAAATTCAAGAAAATCTGCATTTAACCACATATGGCTTCACATAAGGCGTATGCCTTTTAAAGCCGGGCTGGTTGCTGCTATTGCCTTTGCCTTTACTATGTCGCTTGGGCTTTTGCACCACACCATTTTGGTAACCGAGGCAGAAATTGAGTACCTTTGGGAAAACACGGAAATCAAAGCAGAGCTTGTGCGAAATCCTGACACCGAAAATCTTTTGCTAGGAGATATGGGAATTTTTGCGCACGTTCCAATTTCACGCTTAACCGTCGAAAGGTTGTTGGAAACAGAGCATGTCATTGGTGTTAGTTATTTAGAAGCACTTTGGAGATACGGTTATTTACGCTCGGCAGATTTTTTTGAACAAGATGCCCCGTTTTTTGGAGAGCTGCCTTGGCAGGAGCAAACAGATGTTATACTTGCAGTAAGCGGACTGGATGGACTTGCGCAAGAAAATATCCGTACTCCTTTGGATGATGTGCTTGGTGTTGCAGGCAATGCCATCACATTTAATTTTGCCGAAGGCTTTGATGCCAGTGATTTTGTATTTGCAACCTATAATCCAATCCCCGTAATTGTGCGCAGCAACTTTTTACAAGAGCATGGATATGCCTTTGGTGATATATTGATGTTTGATTATCCCGAGCTTGTTGTGCAAGTTATCGGCACTTTTGAGGGCGGCTTAAGCCGTAGCGTAAACCGCTTTGGGGAGGAAAGGAGCGTTGTAATATTGCCCCTAGAAGCCTTGCTGCACAATATACCAAGCACAATACGAGTACATCGGGACGGCGGCTCGTTTAACCGAAGTCCGTCTTACACTACAGCAAGATTTCTGATAGACCCTTTGTATATTGCGGAATTTAGGCAAGAAACAGAGGAGCTTCTTAATTGGAACGTCGTGCCGCCAGCAGGGCGCATAGAGCTGGAATTACTTATTGACGACAGCATTTTGCGCAACACCATTGCACCAATGGAGCAAAACCTCGCACTTTTGCAAATTCTTTACCCTATTGCAATAGGGGTTTCTGTTGTATTATCAATAGGTTTTGCCTTTTTGGTAATGATGCAAAATGCTAAAAACGCCGCCATTATGCGTGTTCTTGGCAAAACAAGGATGCTTACCCAACTTATGTTAAGCGGCGAACAAATTATTTTGTGCGTTACAGGGGTTTTGCTGGGATTATTGGCATTATCTCTTTTTGGGGCAGATATTTTTAATATTACACCATTGTTGCTTGCTTTATTATACTTTACTTGTGCAACATTTGGCTCTGTTTTCGGCTCGGTGGTTATAAGCTCAAAAACCCCGCTGGAGCTTCTCCAAACAAAAGAGTAAAGACGAACAGTCACTCATTACGGACAGCCTGCATAATATGTACCAAAACCATATGAAGGAGGCGAAGAAATGTATAATCCATTTTGGGGTGGAAGAGGTTTTGGAGGATTTGGTCCGCGTTTTTGGGGCCCACCCATGAGAGGTTTTTGGGGCCCGCCATTTAGACATCATCACATGATGTGGAACAACAGATTTTGGTGGTAATATTGTAGGGGCGGCTATTAGCCGCCTTTTATCTTGCGCTTGACCCATAATTCCATAGGTGATATAATGTAATTGGTGATTTTAAATGATTTTTTCTTGTAAAGATATATCGCTGTCCTTTGGGGCAACGCAAATACTAAAAAATGTCAGTTTTGGGCTTGCGCAAAAGCAAAAGGCAGGGCTTGTCGGCGTTAATGGGGCTGGCAAAACGTCCTTGTTTCGTATCATTTTAGGCGAACATACAGCAGACGGCGGCGAAATGACATTTGCCAAAGGCTCAAAAATCGGGCATTTGGCACAAAATATGGAATTAAACCTCAAAGCCACAATTTATGAGGAGCTTTTGTCCGTTTTTTCGCATTTGGAGATACTTGAAGAGGATATTAGGCAATTAGAGCATATTATGTCATCACAGCAGGGCGCAGAGCTTGAAAAGTCAATGAACCGCTACGCCAAAATGACGCAGGACTACGAGCAAGGCGGGGGATATGAGTACAAAAGCCGTGTGCGGGGCGTTGCAAACGGGCTTGGCTTTTTGCAAAGCGAGCATGAATTGCCAATAGAGAGGCTTTCAGGCGGGCAAAAAACAAGGGTTGGCTTGGGCAAGCTATTGCTGCAAAAACCCGACCTGCTTCTATTGGACGAACCCACAAACCATCTTGACATCAAAGCAATAAGCTGGCTTGAGGATTTTTTTGTGCGGGAATACGACGGCTGTGTGCTAATAATTTCCCATGACCGCTTTTTTTTGGACAAAGTGGCAAAACAAATTATAGAAATTGAACACGGCACGGCAAAATCTTACAACGGCAATTACACCGCATTTGTGGAGCAAAAGGCAAAGGATTTTGAAATTGCCCAAAAACATTATGCCAGCCAGCAAAGGGATATTAAAAAGCAGGAAGAGTCCATCGCACTGCTAAAATCCTTTAACCGTGAAAAGTCGCTTAAACGGGCAAG
>WRBU01000121.1 GCA_009784355.1 Defluviitaleaceae bacterium | reverse complement strand
TGTGTTAATGATACAAAACCAGTTGGCGCATATGTTTGAAGCTATTGGCATGAAGTCAATCCCTGCTGTGGGTGAAACTTTTGATATAAATCTACATTCCGCTGTTAGTCATGTTAAAGATGACACAAAGGGAGAGCAAGAGATTGTGGAGGAGCTGCAAAAGGGCTACATCTACAAAGATGCCGTTGTACGTCATGCGGTTGTTGTTGTTGCGAATTAAGGAGGGCAAAATGATAAATTCATTTGACCACAAGGCTTTTTTGGCGGCGGTTGTTAGGCAAGATGCAGAGGGTTTGCGAGAATTTTTTGTCAATGAAGCGGTGATAAATTGGCACGACAGTAACGAAAGCCTGAATGTGGATGAATATATCCGTGCAAATTGCGAATACCCCGGTGAATGGAGCGGCGTTTGCGAGAGAGTTGAGCATTTTGGTGATTTAGTAGTTACTGCGTCAAAGATATTTAGTGATGAGCTTGCTTTTTATGTAGTGTCTTTCATCAAATTAACGCAGTGCGGGAAGATTTCGCAATTAGATGAATATTTTGCCGCCATTGAAGAAGTGCCGCGATGGCGCAAAGATATGAAAATTGGGTGTCCAATCAAAAAAGGAGATTTAAAATGATACGGCATATTGTTGCATGGAATTTTAAACCCGAGCTGTCGCAGGAAGAGCGGCTGGCGGCTGGGCAAAAGGTTAAAGATGAGCTAGAAGCATTAAAAGGAGTTATTCCCGGCATTATTGAGTTGAAGGTGTATTTAAACCTGCTTGCTTCAAGCAATAGAGATGTTGTTCTTGATAGTCTTTATGAGAGCGAAGCGGCTTTGGAAAATTATCAGGTTCATCCCGAGCATGAGAGGGTTGCGACGTTTGTGCGTGGTGTGATGGTAGACAGAGCTTGTGTTGACTATTGTGAGTAATGAAATTAAAATATAAAAAACTAAAAAATGGAGGAAGAAAAAATATGAGCAAAATTATTGGAATTGATTTAGGAACTACGAATAGCTGTGTGTCTGTTATGGAGGGCGGTAAGCCTGTTGTTATCCCAAACAGTGAAGGTGGGCGCACCACCCCGTCTATTGTTGGTTTTACAAAAAGCGGCGAGCGTTTGGTGGGCGAAGCGGCGAAGCGTCAAGCGGTGACCAACCCCGAAAACACGGTAATGTCTATTAAAAGATTAATGGGAACAAAAAAGAAAATAACTGTTGATGGCAAAGAGTACACGCCACAGGAAGTTTCTGCGATGATACTGCAAAAGTTAAAGGCGGATGCCGAGGCGTATTTGGGCGGCACTGTTAAAGAGGCGGTAATTACTGTGCCTGCGTATTTTGGTGATGATGAGCGTCAAGCGACTATTGACGCAGGGCGCATTGCGGGTTTTGATGTAAAGCGTATTATAAATGAGCCGACTTCTGCCGCTTTGGGATATGGACTAGAAAATGAAAATGACCAAAAAATATTGGTTTACGACCTTGGCGGCGGCACATTCGACGTGTCTGTTATCGAAATTGGCGACGGGGTTGTTGAGGTTTTGTCCACCAACGGCGTAAACCACCTTGGCGGCGATGACTTTGACGAGCGTATTATTGAATTTTTGGTCAAAGAATTTAAAAATACCGAGGGTATCGACCTTTCCAAAGATAAAGCCGCTATGCAACGTATCAAAGTGGAGGCAGAAAAAGCGAAAAAAGAGCTTTCTACCGTTACACAAACGGACATTAATATTCCGTTTATCACTGCAAACCAAGATGGACCAAAGCATATGGATGTAAAGCTGACCCGTGCGAAGTTTAACGAGCTAACGGCAGATTTGGTAGAAAAAACTATTGAGCCAGTGCATTTGGCATTAAAAGATGCTGGAATTTCTGCCAGTCAGCTTACCCGTGTACTTTTGGTGGGCGGCTCTACCCGCATACCTGCCATTCAAGATGCTGTGCAAAAAATCACTGGGCATGAGCCGTTTAAAGGCATTAATCCTGACGAGTGCGTGGCTATTGGCGCGGCAATTCAAGGCGGCAAATTAAGTGGCGACGAAAGCCTTAAAGACTTAATTCTTGTGGACGTTACCCCGCTTACATTGGGCATTGAAACCCTTGGCGGCGTGGCAACCCCGCTTATTGACCGCAACACATCCATACCCGCCAACAAAACCCAAGTGTTTTCCACGGCGGCGGACAACCAAACGGCTGTTGATATTGTTATTACGCAAGGCGAGCGTCAATTTGCAAGGGATAACAAGATTTTAGGCACTTTCAAACTTGACGGCATTTTGCCTGCTCCACGTGGCATTCCGCAAATTGAGGTTAAATTTGACATCGATGCAAACGGCATTGTAAATGTGTCTGCAACGGACAAAGGCACGGGCAAAGCGCAACAAATTACCATCACGGCAAGCACAAAAATGTCCGATGAGGACATCCAAAAGGCTGTGGATGAGGCAAAGCAATTTGAAGCGGCGGACAAAGAGCGCAAAGAAATTGTGGATACCAAAAACGAGGCAGATGCCCTTATTTTCCAAACTGAAAAACTGCTTAAAGACCACGAGGAAGTTGTTGTGGACGAGGACAAAACCCGTGTTGAGGAAGTGCTTGGTAAGTTGAAAGAAACTAACGAGAGCATGAATATCGAAGAAATGACGAAAGAAAATGCTGATGCGCTTATGTCGGATATTGCCGCTGTGAATGAGGTTATGCAAGAGGTGGCTGGTAAGATTTATCAAGCAGCCGCTGAAAAAGCACAGGCAGAGCAGGCGGCAGAGGGTGCTGGGCAGATGAATGATGACGGCAGTTTCGAGGGCGAGTACGAAGAAAAGAAGTGAGGCGACTGCTAATTAGGGATTGCGTGGCAATTCTTTAAAAAACGGGCTTGGTTTCGGCGGGTTTTTTCGCCGAAACCAATTTGTCCGTTAAACTTCTATTTTAATGATTAACATGAATGGGGATAAATATGGCAAAGCAGGATTATTACGAGCTTTTGGGCATTAACAAGGGAGCGAGTGAAGAAGAGATAAAAAAGGCGCACAGGGCGGCGGTGAAAAAATATCACCCCGACAACAATGCTGGGGATAAAGCCGCCGAGGAGAAGTTTAAGGAAATAAACGAAGCCTATGGCGTGTTAAGTGACCCCGAAAAAAAGGCACAGTATGACCGTTTTGGACATTCGGCGGCTGGCGGCGGTTATAGCGGCGGTCAGGGAGGCTTTGGTGGTTTTGACGGCTTTGATTTTAGCGACATTATTAGCCAAATGATGGGCGGCGGCGGTCGCCGTCGTGGCCCTGCACCCGGCAATCATGTAGAAACTACTATTAATGTAGACTTCATGGACAGCATAAACGGCGTAACACGTGAAATAGAGCTTAATATAAAGGACACATGCGACACATGCCGTGGCAGCGGCGCAAAGGCGGGTACTGTTCCCGAAAGCTGCCGTGCTTGTAATGGAAGCGGGCAAGTGCGCCAAGCCGTGCAAACGATGCTGGGGTATATGGAAACCACAACCACCTGCAAAACTTGCCGTGGAAAAGGCAAAATTATAAAAGAAAAATGCGGCGGCTGTAGTGGTATTGGGAAAAAGGCGAAAAGCCGCATTGTTGTGGTAAAAGTGCCAAAGGGAATAGAAAGCGGGCAGCAAATTCGTTTTAGCGGACAAGGCGAGGCGGGCGACATTGGTGCGCCAAAGGGCGACCTTTTTGTACGCATAAATGTTGTGCCGCACAAAGAATTTAAACGCCGAGGCAATAATTTGTATTTGGACAAAAACATTACATTTGCACAAGCGGCTTTGGGGGCGGAAATTATCATTGAAACCCCGTATGGCGAAGAACGCCACAATGTGGCGGCAGGCACACAAACAGGCACAAGCATGAATTTGCGCGGCAAAGGCGTACCTTATATAAGCCAGCCCAACCGCACGGGTGATTTAACCGTAACCCTTAATGTGGTTGTGCCAAAAAATTTGACTGACAACCAAAAGGAATTACTGCGACAATTTGCCGAAGGCGAAGGCGAAAATATCGAAACACTTGATAGTGGTAAAAAAGGCATTTTTGGCAAGCGTAAAAAGTAGGGGCGGCTTCAAGCCGCCTTTTTTGTTTAAAAATTTCCAATGTAACCTAGTTTTTCCTCTTATAATAACATAAAATTCGGCAAAACATAACTACGCAAGCATTGCAACAATGTTATACCGTAAAAACCGTATATGTTGTAATTTTTGGCATATGCGGCTGTAAAAACGGAGGATTTTGTTAAAAATTGATGACAAAATAAGCGTGAATATTGTAAAGCGCGTCTTGTTATGTTATCCTACATCTATCGTTTTATCCCAGCATTACGTGTTGCGACACAAATATTACAAATCAGTTACGATTTATATTTTTGTGTTGACATACCGTGTGCCAACTGATAAAATGGTTGTGTAACTCAAAAAATGGAAGGTCTTGCCATGTGTTTTAGCGTCCCAAAGGCTTCCCACCCTCGGGGCAAAATGCCAAAACACACAGCATTAAGGCTAAAACCGCTTCGTCATTGCGGGCTCGACCCGCAATCTCACTCAACAACGGCGTAAAAATGAGTACGTTTTGTGTGGGGCTGTGCTTCGAGCACGACATGTAGCGGTAAACCCGCCAACCATGGTAAAAGGGCAAATGCCCTAAAAACAAAATCCAATTTCTTTAAAGGAGGAATTTACGCAATGAATTTAAGAAGAAAAATTGCGTCGCTG
>WRBU01000120.1 GCA_009784355.1 Defluviitaleaceae bacterium | reverse complement strand
CTCCCAATTTTTTCGCTCAGCCCCCCAATCGCAAAGTCAAGTTTGGGAAAAAGCGTATTTATTATGCTGGATTTTCCAACGCCGCTCGCCCCAGCGAAAATGCTGGTTTTTTCTTCAATCACATTTTGCAGCTCGCTCATCCCTTGACCTGTTTTTACTGAAACTGCCAAGGCGTGATATTTTGCCATGCTGTAAATTTTCAAAAATTCTTTGTGGCTGCCATCTTCATCTAGGTCTACTTTATTGATGCACAACACCGCATTTACATTTTGTGCTTCACAACTTATTAAAAAGGCATCAAGCATATGAACATTTATTGTAGGACGAATAGAGCAAACCACTATAACTTGGTCAACATTTGCAACCTTTGGGCGCAAAAGTTCATTTTGACGAGGTAATATATTTTGAACATATCCAGTTTTTGCGTCATTGTCTATTACAGAAATTTCTGCTAAATCACCCACAAGGGGCGTTATTTCATGCTTTTTAAAAACACCACGGGCACGGCAAGAAAAATCACCAAAAGGCGTTGCTACGGCATAAAGCCCCCCAACGCCTTTGGTAATTCTTCCTGTCAATATTGCGCTAATCAATTTGCAGGCACTGTAGAAATTACTGTGCCATTAACTCTTAATATAACCTCCAAAGCATTTGAAACATCTATCGCAGTGGTTGTAAAAGGCATGTCGGCAGCCGTAACCGATTGAGTTTGGATTGTAGTAAAACTACCGTCAGCATTGTGCAATATAATTTCTAACAAAGATACATCTTCAACCGAAAGTACGGGATTAAAAGAGAATGTTCGCATAACAGGGGCTTGCGTTGCTGCCTCGGTTGGTGGTTCTGTTGGCGGTTGTGTTTCTGGCTCTGTAGTTGGCTCTGTCGGAGTTTCGGTTGGTGGTTCTGTTGGGGCTTCCGTTGGTGGCTCTGTTGAAGGTTCGCCTGTATCAGGCGGCACATTGCCATTGCTTATCACAAGGTCTATTGACACTCCCGGATGTAACTGCATATTAGCAGGAACAGATTGACTCATTACTGTATTAGCAGGATGTGTTGCGGATTGCTGCATAGTAATTTCCCCGACATCAAGCCCAGCGTCACGTATTGCAGATTCTGCCGCCATACGTGTTAAAGATATTAAATTTGGAACAGTAGCCATTTGTGCTTGCGAGCCAAAACTTAAAACAATGTAAATTCTGCCGCCATGAGGAATTTCTGTTGGATATTCAGGGTTTTGGGAAATAATGTGTCCAGCAGGCACAGTGCTACTAAACACCGACTCTTGCTCAGCCAAATAAATTGGCAAATTTGCCACTGCATCCCTTGCCGCAGATATAGACAATCCGGTTATGTCTGGCACAACAAAATATTGCTCATAAACTGAGCCGTCGCTTATCCAAACCCGTACCACAAAATCCAGCAAAACATCGCCAGCAGTGGTAGGCTCTGAACGTATAACGTAGCCATAAGGCACTTCTTCGTTAGACTCCCAAGTTTCATCCAGTTCTAATCCAAGATTTTCGATATTTTCACGAACCCATTCGATGTTTTGACCTACAAGAACAGGAACAGTTACAAACTCAGGGTCGTCGTTGTTAAACATGCCTACAACCCAACTTATCAAAAAGCCCAAGCCCACCAAAACAAGAACAGCCGCCGCAATTCCGCCGCCAATAAAAATCATTTCACGTTTTTTGTCAGCTGGTGTTTTGCGCCCCGCTCTTGGTGCGGGTTTTTTTGGTTGCTGTTTGCCAATATCATGGCGGGTGTGATGATTGTTTGATCCTTCTGATGTCGTGCTGTTAAAATCACGATATTTGGTAGATTCCATTATCGCCCGCTGTATATCGTTATATAGGGAATTTGCAGATTGGTATCTCCTATATGCCGCCTTGTTTGTCAGTTTTGTGATAATTTCACGCACCATTGGTAAAGTCGCAGAATTTAGCCTAGTAATATTTGGAAATGGTGCTTCCATATGCATCATGGGTATTTCGTCAGCATTTTCGCTGTCAAAAGGCAGGGTTGCCGTCATCATTTCAAACATAGTAATACCCAGCGAATATAGGTCGCTGCGCTGGTCTACTTCCGAGTTGCTGGCAGCCTCTGGCGAAATGTAATGAACGCTGCCCATGGTAGAGCCTTCTTCCGTTAATGTCAAACGTGAATTCTTATCAGCGGCAATGCCAAAATCTGCCACTTTTACTGCCCCATTTGGCATTACCAAAATATTTTGCGGCTTTATATCCTTGTGAATTATCCCGCTTTCATGGGCATGTATTAACGCAGCCGTAATTTGTTCAGCCACCGAAAGCATAACTTCATTAGTAAAAGGCGCGCGCTCGCTAATAAGCTCTTTTAAGGTTTTGCCGTGTACGTATTCCATAACAATATATTTAACGTCGCCTTCACGGTCAACATCGTAAATATCTACAATATTAGGATGGTTTAAACTTGCAACCGCACGAGCTTCTGTGTCAAACCGTGCCAAAAAATTAGCATCGTTTACATACTCCTCACGCAACACTTTAAAAGTGACATCTCTGTCAAGTTTTGTGTCCAATGCACGATAAACATAAGACATACCCCCAGAGCCAATTTGCTCCATAATTTTATATCTTCCCGAAATAACACTTCCAATGGATATAATCATAATTCACCCCACCCTATCACAATTACTGATATATTGTCTTTGCCGCCTGCATTATTCGCTGCAGCAGTCAATTTCCCCGTCATTGTTTCCAAATTTGATTCGCTTGCCACAATATTGGCAATTTCATCATCCGTAATCATATTATGAAGCCCGTCACTGCATAAAATTGCATATTTTGCTCCATCAAGAGAAGTTTCGCCCATGTCTATTTTGACTTCAAAATCCGTGCCGATGGCTCTTGACAAAACAGTTTCTGGATATTTTTTTGCTTCATCCTGCGTTATAAAACCTTCCTCTAAAAGCTCAGCCGTAACCGATAAATGGTCGGTGGTAACTTGAATTAGCTCTCCGTCATTTTTTGAAATATAGATACGGCTGTCGCCGACATGGGCGTAATGCAAAATGCCATTTTTAATAGTTACAGCAGAAAATGTAGTTCCCATTCCCTTATTTTCAACAACATTCGTGGCATCGTCAAAAACTTTTTGATTAGCATAGGCAAGGGCAGCCGCTAAAAGTTCCTGCTCACTGTCTTCGGTTGAATGTCCATCTTCAAGCATAACAAAAAAAGCACAAAAAGCCTCGGTTGCACGGCGACTCGCTACTTCTCCGCTTTGATGCCCGCCAAGACCATCTGCCACAACATAAAGGTTCAGCAAAACACCAATACCATCATCATTTGTAAAAATGGTATCTTGATTTTGCTCTCTAACCTTGCCTATATGACTTTTGCCCGCACTGCTTACTTTCATAGAAAATCCTCAATTTTAAGTTTGATATTTATTTTGTTCGTTCCGCAACTGTCCGCAAGCGGCGGAAATATCCGACCCAAGCTCTCTCCGCTGGGTTACCAAAACACCCGATGCTTCAAGAATTTGCCTAAATTCCATAATTTTTTGCGGCTTGCTCTTTTTATAGCCTTTTTCTGGCACTTCATTTGCAGGGATAAGGTTTACGTGGCAATTAATGCCTTTTACTCGCTTACAAAGCTCGACGGCATTGCTTTTGGAGTCATTTACGCCATCAAGCATAATATACTCGAAGGTAATTCGCCGCCCATTTTTAGAATACTCCTTACAAGCATCCAAAAGCTCATCTATGCTGTATTTGCGGGCAATGGGCATAATTCGCCGTCTAATTTGGTCATTTGGCACATGTAACGACACAGCAAGGTTTATTTGTAAATTTTCGCCAGCCAGTTTGTAAATTTTATTCACTAATCCGCTTGTAGAAAGCGTTATGTGGCGTTGCCCCAAATTAATGCCTTTGGGATGGTTCACCATATGAATAAATTTGATAACATTATCGTAGTTATCTAGCGGTTCACCCATCCCCATTAAGACAATATTGGATATTCGGCGACCCTGTGCCTTGCTGATTTTATAAAGCTGCGCGGCGATTTCACCTGCCGTCAGGTTGCGCAAAAGCCCACTTGTGCCTGTTGCGCAAAAATCACATCCCATACGGCATCCCGCTTGGCTGGAAATACAAAGGGAAAGCCCGTGCCTATATTCCATAAGCACAGCCTCAACAAAAACTATCCCTTGCCCGTTTTCAATTATACCACAATTTTGCATTTTTAGCAAGAATTTTTTTGTCGAACCGTCATCCGATGTTTGAACATGGGCAATGTCAACCTGCGAAATATAGCCATGCTGTGCAACCTTGGCACGCAAAGCCTGCGACAAATTGGTCATTTCGTCAATGTCATCTACAAACTTTTCATTTATCCATTCAAAAACTTGCTCGCCTCGAAAGCGTTTTTCGCCAATGTTTTCCATAAAAGCACAAATCTCTTGTAGGCTTGCAGAGCGCAAATCAAACTTTTCCATCTTAAATCCTTTCCAAAACAGCTATAAAAAAACCATCTGCGTTCAGATCTTGCGGCAATAATTGCAAGTAACCGTTCCTTGCCGTTTCGCCGTTTAATTTCTGCGGCAATTTTTCGTAAAAATCTACTGTCTTAAACGGCAAATTTTTCAAAATCCAGTTTAGATTATCGATATTTTCGGCTCGTCCAATGGTGCAAGTGCAAAATAGCATCTTGCCGCCTTTTTTCACATACTTCCACGATGCCG
>WRBU01000119.1 GCA_009784355.1 Defluviitaleaceae bacterium | reverse complement strand
TAATGTTCAAACGGCAGGCAAAACGGGTACTGCGCAAAATGAAACAGGCATTGACCATTCTTGGTTTATAGGGTTTGCGCCGGCAGACGACCCGCAGGTTGCTGTGGCAATAATTATTGAAAATACAGGCGGCGGCACAAGGGCAACCCAGCTTGCAGGGCGAATTTTTGACCTTGCTATCGAGTGATTTTTGGTGTATAATTTTAGATAGGCTATCAGACCGCAAGCATTAAAATAATGAGGGATAAAATGACAAAAGACAATGCTGTGATTTTTAAAGGTGGAAAAAACGGTATAATTGTTCTGTTAGACGAAACGGCAGATTTTGAACATATAGAACAAGTTTTGCGGCAAAAAATCCGTGGAGCGGGCAATTTTTTCGCAGGAGCATCCACGTCCATTACTTTCAAAGGCAAAGAACTGTTACCAGAAGAAACAATACAGCTCATTAAAATTTTTGACGATGAGGCGGATTTTAATATCACATTTGTTGAGGACAGCACGGGCGTTGTTTCAATGCCGCAAACCCCTATAAAACCCGAGAAAATTCCGCATACCGAAAAGGTGCTGTATAAAAAAGCGACTTTGCGTGGAGGGCAGGTTCTTGTACATAATGGCCCTGTAGTGATTTTAGGTGATGTTAATGCGGGTGCAGAGGTTTTTGCCACAGGCAGTGTTATGATTTTTGGCAGTTTGCGGGGCTTTGCTCACGCTGGCACAGATGGCGACAAAACCGCCGTTATTTGTGCAATTTCTTTCCAGCCTACCCATTTAAAAATTGCGGATTGTGAAGTGCATTTTTATGAAGGCGTGCCGGAAGAAATCAAAAATGCCCCGTCTTATGCTTTTTTAGAAGATGGTGCAATTTTTGTTGATAATATTAGTGGCTAATACTATCCCGTATTTAAAGTGTTTTTAATTGTGGGATAGTATAAACGGAGGATGAAATAAATGGCAGAGGTAATTGTAGTAACAAGCGGAAAAGGCGGGGTTGGAAAAACCACAACCACCGCAAATATAGGGGCTGCCCTTGCGGCGGACGGCAAAAGCGTTGTTCTTATAGATGCCGACATTGGCTTGCGCAATTTGGATGTGGTTATGGGACTTGAAAATCGTATTGTTTACGATTTGGTACAAGTTGTGGAGGGGATTTGCCGCCCCAAGCAGGCATTAATACGGGATAAGCGTTACGACAACCTAAATTTGCTTGCGGCGGCACAAACGAAGGACAAAAATGCCGTTAGCCCGGAACAAATGGTAAAATTGGTCGGCTCGCTTGCTGACGATTATGACTACATAATAATAGACTGCCCTGCAGGCATAGAGCAAGGCTTTCAAAATGCCATTGCGGCGGCACACAGAGCCATTGTAGTAGCTACGCCTGAAGTAAGCAGTGTGCGTGATGCCGACCGTATTGTGGGACTTTTGGAAGCCGCAAATATTAAAGACATTCGTTTGGTGCTTAACCGTATCCGCCCCGACCTTACCCGCCGTGGTGAAATGCTTACCCTTGAAGATGTTACAGATGTTTTGGCAATAAGTGTATTAGGAGTAGTGCCTGATGACGAAACTATTGTTATGACCACAAATCGCGGCGAAGTTGCTGTGGCAGAATCTGGCAGCAAAGCGGGTGCTGCTTTTCGCAATATAGCACAACGCATTGTGAATGAAAATGTACCCATGCTTCAAATTGACCTTGAAGAAGGCTTTTTTAAGCGCATGAAAAAGAAATTTTCCAAAAAAGGTTAGGGGAGGCGGCGTGTTTTGGGACTTTTTGGATTTAGAAAACAAAAATCGGGGGCTATTGCAAAAGACCGCTTACAGTTGGTTCTTTTTCAAGACCGTATGAACACATCACCAGAGATGCTGGAAATGTTGAAGTCCGACATTATTAAAGTTATTGCGTCCTATATTGATATTGACGAGGACGAGCTTGACATTAGCATTGGCGGCAACACAGATACAGGCGAAGAAGGACCTGCATTAATGGCAAATATACCCATAAAAGGATGGAAAAGACGTTGAAAAACGTAAAACGTGACGCAAAATCTTTTGATATTACACTTTTTGTGCTGGTGATAGTGCTGTCTGCCTTTGGTCTTTTGATGGTGGGCTCTGCAACAGGGCTAGGCAATGGCAATGTGTCCAGCACATTAATAACCCAGCTAATTTTCGTGCTAACGGGCATTGGCATTTTGTTGCTTGCCGCTTTTTTTAATTTTGAAACTATTTGTAAATTCTGGTTGCCTATATATGGTGTCAATATTATTTTTTTAGTAGTGGTGCTATTTATGCCTAGGCAGTCAGGGGTTAACCGCTGGATAGGCATTGAGCTTGGCGGTACGGCAGAAGAAATGGGGACAATGTTGGGCATACAGCCATCTGAATTTGCAAAAATTTTTATGGTCATTTTTTTGGCATCTCTCATTTTTAAATATCGTGAACAAATAAATAAGTTGTGGGTTGTTGGCATGATTTTGGCGGCGACCATGCTACCTGTGGTATTAATTTTTGTACAACCATCATGGTCGGCATCTAGCGTGTCTCTCGTTATTATGCTGGCTATGCTTTTTGTTGGTGGTATAAATTGGAAGTACATTTTGTTTACTTCTATCATAATAATACCCGCCGCACTCTTTTTCTTCATCGAGCTGCACGCAGAAAACCCCATAATATTAATGGATATTATTGGAGAATGGCAGCTTGACCGAATTTTGGACTTTTTGTATCCAGAGCTTGGTACGGCAGGGACTTACCAAAACGAACGTGCTCTGGAAGCCTTACACAGCGGGCTTTTGACAGGACGTGGACTGTTTAACAATAATATTAGAATTCCCGAACAGTCAAACGACTTTATTTTGTCGGTGATAGGTGCGGAATTCGGGTTTTTAGGCACTGTTATTGTGCTTGGGCTATTGTTTGTTGTTGCCATACGCTGCTTTATGATTGCGCATAGGGCGCAAAATCTGCTGGGTAAACTTATTGCTGTTGGGGTTGGTTCAGTAATTGCTTTTCAAACTTTTTTACACACAGCGGTGAATACTTGGATATTACCTAACACAGGGGTGAATCTGCCGTTTATTTCAAGCGGTGGCTCGTCCACATGGGTATTTTTAGCAATGATAGGACTTGTCATCAATGTAGGGATGACAAGAGAGGTTTCCATGTTTGAGGACTGGGGGATTAAAAAGAAGCGATGAATATAGCGTTAGCGGCGCATGACAGCAAAAAGGTGCTTATGGAAAACTTGTGCATTGGGTATCGGAATATTTTAAGCAAGCACAATATTTTTGCAACAGGTGTGACAGGGCGTGTTGTAGAAATGGCGACAGGTCTTTTAGTTGCGAAATACCTTGAAGGGCAACTTGGCGGTGAACAGCAAATGACGGCTCAAATTGCCCATAACCAAATTGACCTCGTTATATATCTTTGCGACCCCAACTACGCCTATCAAGGTGAATGTGGTATCATAAGCATAATGCAAGCCTGTAATGCTAACAATGTTCCGTTTGCTACAAACCTTGCCACGGCTGAAGTTCTATTTTTGGCACTTGACCGTGGGGATTTAAATTGGAGAGAAATTGTAAGGTAGGAGTGAATTGTATATGAAAGATTATTGTTTACGGGCAACGGCGGCAAATGGGCAAATACGTGCTTTTGCAGCGAGCAGCCGATTTTTGGTGGACGAAGCGGCGAGCATACACAAAACAACCCCTGTGGCAACGGCAGCTTTGGGGCGGCTTTTAACGGCGGCAAGCATAATGGGCTTGATGTCTGGAAATGATGAAGACAGCACAACCGTGAGCATTAAAGGCGATGGAGTTTTGGGTGGCGTTTTGGCTGTTACTGACGGCATGGGGCGTGTTAGGGGATATGCCCACCATCCGCAGGCGGATGTGCCAAATCGTGCTGACGGCAAATTAAATGTTGGCGGTGGTATTGGAAAAGGTAAACTAACCGTGTCAAAAGACGTAGGGCTAAAAGAGCCGTACAACGGCACAATCGAGCTTATTTCCGGCGAGATTGCCGAAGATATTGCGGCATATTTTGTACTCAGCGAGCAAACCCCAAGCATTGTTTCGTTAGGGGTCTTGGTGGACAAAGACCATAGCGTTAAGGCAGCAGGCGGCTTTTTTATTCAACTTTTACCGGGTGTTTGGGGTGATATTATTGACCAGCTTGAAGAGCATATCGGAAACTTTCCGCCTATTTCCGCTCTTTTAAACGAAGGTAATACACCTGAGCAAATTTTGCATAAACTATTAGAGCCTTTTGGATATGAAATTACCCAAAATTCACCCATATCATTTTATTGTCCATGCAGTAAGGAGCGTGCTTTTGGTGCAGTTGTTGCAATGGGACGTAAGGAAATTACCGAAATTTTAACCGAAGACGGCAAGGCGGATATTGAATGTCATTTTTGTTTGAGTAAATATCATTTTGAAGCAAAAGAATTGCAAAAAATTCTTGAAAAAATGGGGGATGAATAATGAGAATTATTATTAATGGAGAAAACAAGACCTTTAAAGATTTGCCTGTCAAACAAAAGGCTTTGATTTTTCTTGTTATACCTTTGGCAGTGCTAATTGCTATTGCCGCCGTGGCGCTTGCAGTTGTTGTTTTGGTTGGCGTTATAGCCTTTATTATACCGGTTGTTATAATAATAGCCGTCATTGGTGTCGTCATTGGGATTTTGTTTAGGTCTTTTAGAAAATAACTGCGCCATGCCCCTTTACATATAATATGGATATTG
>WRBU01000118.1 GCA_009784355.1 Defluviitaleaceae bacterium | reverse complement strand
AGCATTATCGGGGCAAAGCCAAACGAAATTTTTTTCACATCAGGAGGCACGGAGGCAAATAATCTAGCCATTTTTGGAGCAGCCAAAAAACCCAAAGGGCGTAGAATTATCACAACACGGTCGGAGCATCCCTCAGTTTTAGCACCACTTGCAAAGCTCGCTGAGAAAGGTGATTTTGAAATTTGCTATTTCTCAAACATTGATGAATTGCGCCCAGCCCTTTCAGAGCAAACTTGCCTGGTTTCAACCTATCACATCAACAACGAAACAGGCTCAATTCAAGATATTGCTGAAATTGGGAATATAATCAAGCAAATTAGCCCCTCGACTCTATTTCACGTGGATGCGGCACAATCCTTTTGCAAATTTTCTATTGATGTCTATGCCGCCAAAATTGACCTAATGACCCTTTCTGCCCACAAAATCGGCGGCTTTAAGGGATGCGGCGCACTGTATATAAAAAATGGTGTAAGTATTCACCCTATGATTTGGGGGGGAGGACAGGAAGGCGGGCTTCGCAGCGGTACAGAAAATGTGGGTGGTATAGCCGCCTTTGCGGCAACAACCCTCGACTTTTGGCAAAATACCAAAGAAAATTTCGACCACGCTTTGGCACTAAGTAAAAAACTTTGCGAACTTTTGGGTACGGTTGACGGCATCTCATTTAACAACAAAAATACCAGTCCATATATTCTTGATATTGACATCAAGAAAGTCCGTTCTGAAGTGCTCGTAAATGCGTTAAGTTCCAAAGGTGTTTTTGTTTCATCGGGAGCGGCTTGCTCTGCAGGTAAGAAGTTAAAAACCTCACAAAGGTCGGAAACAGCCCTGCGCATTAGTTTTGGTACGGACAACACATTAGAAGAAATCGAAAAAGCAGCTAATGCATTGATAGAGTGTATCGATGTATTGAGAAAATCGGCGCAAATTAGCCGCAGATAGGAGAAAAAATGCAGCCCACAACCGAAATTTTATTGATAAAATACGGCGAAATAGCCTTGCGTGGCGGCAACCGCCGTTTTTACGAGGATATGCTCCTGCGTTTTATACGCAAGAGTATAAACGCCATATCCCCCGAGCAATTCTCTGCTTACAAAGAGCAGGGACGTTTTGTAGTGCAGGGAGTTGACGGTCAAAGCCCAGCTCATCTCATACCCCATATTTGTCGCATCTTTGGCATATCCTCTGTATGCTTGGGCATAAGGCTTGCCAACCGCACCATGGAGGACATTATGAATGCCTCTCTCGACTACTTCAAAGCTCACAACCCAAATGGGACAACATTTAGGGTTACCACAAAACGTGCCGACAAAAAATTCCCCGGCAAGTCTGACCAAATTTCGGCGCAGATAGGTTCACATTTGTTCAATAGCATCCTCAATTTGCAAGTCAAGCTGGCAAATCCTGATTTTAACCTAATAGTCGAAATTCGTAATAGCGTTTACATTTATTCGCAGAATGTGGAAGTGGCTGGCCCCAGCGGTTTGCCGCCTGCTTCTGCCGGCAAGGGAGTATTACTGCTTTCAGGGGGCATAGACAGCCCTGTTGCTGGCTATCTTGCCGCAAAACGCGGCATAGATATTACCGCAATTTACTTCCATTCACCGCCGTATACTTCCGAAAGAGCAAAAGAAAAAGTGATAGATTTGGCACAGCATCTCGCCGCTTTTACGGGTAAAATTAAGCTAATCGTCGTAAATTTTACCGACATCCAATTACATTTAACAGAAAAAACCCCGCCAGAAAAAATTACAATCATGCTTAAACGCTCCATGTTAAAAATTGCAGACCTTGCGGCTCAAAATGAAAAAGCCCTTGCGCTTATAACAGGCGATGCTGTTGGGCAAGTAGCAAGCCAAACCCTCCACAGTCTTCACTCGATGACTGGCGCAACCAGCCTTCCCATTTTGCGCCCCCTCGCCACCTACGATAAAAAAGACATCGTATCCATAGCAGAAAAAATAGAAACATATCCAATATCAATCCGACCTTTTGACGACTGTTGCACTCTATTTCTGCCAAAACACCCCGAAACCAAGCCAAAGCTATCCATAATCCAAAGCATAGAAAGCCGTATAGAAAACCTTGAAGAAATGCATCAAACTGCTCTTGATACTGCTGAAATTTATAATTTTTAGATTGAAACGAAAACAACCCCGTCACAGGGGGTAGCGACGGGGTTGTTGAGGGGGATATTATGAACTTACCGCCCAAACCAAGCAACAAAAGTTATCTGATTGGGGCTAAAAACAAGTCATATAATAATATTTTCCAATGCGAGCAAACTTTATTCATACCTTTAAAAAAATTACGTTACACGTTTAAATACTTCTATGCAGTTAGGGCATCCGCCCTCTTCATCCAAATATGTTAATATAATAAAATTTATAGCAACAAAGCCCAAATATTTGTTATATCCGTCGCTGTCAAGCAAGCCTTCAACAGAAATTCCCTGAGAACCATCAGCCATAGTTGGTCTAATTTGAAGACATTTATCACATAACTCCTGTTTAAATATTTTCATCCTTATCTCCTTATAAAACCCCATGTGACACACTATCAACTATAACTTATAATACCCCCCCCCCCCCCCCCCCCCCCCACCCTTTTTTTTTATATTTTTTCATCCTCATTTCCCTACAAACCCCCCAATTACAAAATATACTTCTTAAAATTATCAATACCCCCCCCCCCCCCCCCTGTCAAGTGTTTTTTTAAAAAAATGTTCCTTACGGAACATTTTTTTGTTTTGGCATAAAAGGTTTTACAAGCCTATATAATTAGATAGCATGAAATTAATATTTACGGGAGGTCTGTTTAGAATGGAATTAGTAAGAGAAAATATCACAATAAACAAGCACATAGGCGAAGGGCGCAGCCAGTTGCTTTTGGAAGGCGACATTATTGTACCTGATGTAAAGCCCGATATAAGCTCAATTTTAAGAGCCGAGGCTAATATATCTGTATCTAGGGCAAGCGCGAGCGTCGGGCGTATTGCTTACAACGGAAAAATGAATATAAATGTGCTTTATTTAGCATCGGGCGCAGAGGAAAGCCCAGTACATAGTATTTCTGCTTCAGCAATTATTGACGATTTTTTGAACATGGAGGGTGTTTCGCCGAATAATTGGGTAAATTTAACCTGCGAGCTTGCTAATGTAGACTATCGTGTGGTTAATGACCGCAAGTTAAATTACAGGGCTGTTGTGGATGTAAAGGCAGATGCGTGGGAAAACGAATCTTTTGACGCTGTGCAGTCTATTGGGGGCTTACCGGCGACACAACAAAAAAATTCATTTTTTACAATTAGCAATATAACAGCAAAACAAATGGATAGTTTTACAATACAAGACGAAATTGTGCTGCCACAAAACATGCCCGCCGTCAGCGAGCTTTTACAAACAAATGTTAGAGTAACCAACCAAGAAATTAACACAGCAGGCGGGAGAATAGATATTTCGGGAGATTTGGTAGTGTCGCCGCTTTATAAAGGCGACGATGGCGCATCCGTAATTGAATTTAGCGAGTTTATTTTGCCGTTTAACGGCTCTTTAGAAGTAGCAAATGCGCACGAAAATTGTTATGTAGACGTTTCTTTAGCAGTTGCGGACCATTTGGTGGAAATAGCGGCAAATGAAGAGGGTGAAAATAGAATTTTTACCCTTGAGGTTTCAGTTGCAGCAGATATAGAAATTTCAGAAAGCAGGGAAGTCGAAATTTTAGAGGATGCCTACTGCATAGAGCAAAATTTGGACATTGTGGCACAAGGGCTTAATTATCAACGCTTGATATGCCGCAACAAAAACCAATTTAGCACCAAAGAGGTGGTTAGCCTTGAAAATGCTCCAGATATTTTGCAAGTTTTGCAAGTAAACGGCATTGCAAGAATTGAAGAAACAAAGGTTGTAGACGACAAGGTCGTGGTAGAAGGCATTGTTGAAGCAAATATGTTATATATTGCTCAATCAGACACCGACCCGCTGTACAATTACACAGCCCACGTCCCCATAAGGCAGGTTGTAGAAACAAAAGGTGCGAAAGCTGGCATGGAAGCAAGCACAAGCCATGCCATTGAAAATATTAGCTTTAGCATGATGTCTAGCAACGAAGTAGACCTACGGTTTACTCTTGGAATTGACGTTGTTGTGCAAGAAACCGTTTCAAGAGATTTTGTGCAAGAAATCGAATTTAGTCCATTTGACCTTGAAGCCCTGGATGCCCTGCCATCAATGACAATTTTGGTGGCAGAAAAAGGCGACAGCTTGTGGTCTGTGGCAAAAGAGTATAACGCAGACCTTGAAGAACTGGCGGCGATAAATGATTTAGAGCCTTCTTCCGAGCTATGCGATGGTCAAAAACTGCTGGTTGTTAAAAAAGTTGCAAACCAATAATGTATTTAGTTGTAGGCGGCGGGCGGGATGCCCGCCCCTACGTTTTCTTCGCAAAAAATAAAAAATTTAAAATTTGCTATTGACAACAAGACAAAAATAGTTTATAATCTGCTTTGTGCCAAATGTTGATAGTAAATTTGCCTCGATAGCTCAGTCGGTAGAGCAATGGACTGAAAATCCATGTGTCGCTGGTTCGATTCCGGCTCGAGGCATTTTAAATTTGCGGGCATTGTTCAATGGTAGAACGTCAGCCTTCCAAGCTGAATGCACGGGTTCGATTCCCGTTGCCCGCTTTAATCCCCTTTTGACAGGGGATTTTTTTGCATATAAAAAAATCCAAATTTTGTCGAAAAAATGCTTGTCGCAGAATAATTGTTTGTGTTACAATAATGATGTATCAATT
>WRBU01000117.1 GCA_009784355.1 Defluviitaleaceae bacterium | reverse complement strand
TGATATAATAATCCCATCCCATTTGAAAGGAGGTGGGGATGTGTTAAAAAAGTTGTGGCAGTACATATCAACATTGCACAAAGCAATTAAAATGGCGAAAGTCATTAAGTGCATCGTTGACGTATTGAAAAACTTTTTAGACTTATTTTTCTAAAAAGTTCAAAACCCTACTCGTCCCATGAGTAGGGTTTTGTTTTGTTGCTCCCAAAATTGGGCAGGAATGTGTTAATAATCAGTTGTGGGATTATTCCTGTAATAATAATACCGCAACCTCACAAAAATGTCAAGTGTTTTTTCCAAGCAAAAAAGGAGCTTACGCCCCTTTTTATATGTATCAAATTATTATCCCAAAAGTTGAAGGACAGATTGTGGTGCTTGGTTAGCTTGTGCAAGCATAGCTGTTGCAGCTTGTTGTAATACATTAGCTTGAGTCATACGCATCATTTCTTGAGCCATGTCAGCATCACGGATGCGACTTTCAGCAGCAGATAGATTTTCAGCAGCAATGTCTAGGTTGTCAATGGTAAATTCAAGACGGTTTTCAATAGCACCAAGACCAGCACGCATTGCGTTAATGTCGTTCATGAAAGTGTCAAGTTGAGCTGAGAAAGCTGAGAAAGTTTGGTGGTCAGTAAGGTTCATATCCTCTTCTGGAAGGAATTCGCCGCGGTCGCCGCCCAATGCATCACGAATAATTTCAATTCTGTTAGAAACATTGCCGATAACATCGCCTAATTGACCGCCATCGCCCGAAACTTGCAAACTATGTCCTTCGCCAGGAGCAGAACCATCAGGTCCGACTTGAAGGAAGAAGTCTCCTCTCAAAACACCTGCGTCAGCACCAGGAAGCGATTGACCAGCACCTAAACCGTTAAATACATTTACCACATTGTCAACAGTTGCATCTTCGAGGAATTCAGGTCTGTCATTGTGGTCAAGCCAAGTTTGGATAGCAGCACGGGAAGTTGTTACGTTAGTGTGTGCAGTAGCTAAAGCAGCACCTGCAGCAGTTAGGTCAGCGGCAGCACCAGTTTGTGCAGCTTCTAGACCAGTCCAAGTAGTGATGGCAACACCTGCGCCTGCGCCAGTGGTAACAAGACCTTCTCTTGCTATAAGAGCATCTCTAACACCATTTAACGCAGTAAGGTTAGCAGCAGGAGTAGTCAAAAATGTGGTTATAGCAGCGACATCAGCAAAAGCAACTGTTGGTAGCGGAGTGTTAGCTCCCGTTCCGCCTGCTGTGCCAGCACCAAGCTCAGCCTGCAAAGCAGTATTTATTGCAGTATTAATATCCGCTATAGTTGCAAGAGAGCCTAACTCTATCATAACGTCCGAAATTATATCGGCCATTCTACCGCCAAATGCAGCATCAGTAAATTGAGCATGAAGATTGTTTATAGCAGTCATTCTATCAACAACAGTTTCTAGTCTAGCTTCTGCGCTCTGTACGGCATTTGCGATAGTGTTTGCGTGATTCAAAAGACCCGTTGCAACGTCATTAATTGCATCACGAACATACTGCCAAGCCTCTTGAACAAGACCAGAATTTGAAACGCCTGGCTCGCTGCCTTCACCAAATACTAATTGTCCATTAAAAGTAGCCGTATCCCAAATACGCTCAATTTCAGATTGCAACTGACCCATTTCAGCAGCGATAAAAGCACGTTGCTCGTCAGAATTGGTGTCGTTTGCAGCTTGAAGGGATAAAGTGCGCATTCTTTGACCAAGTTCAGTAATAGTTTGCATGTAGCCTTCAGAAGTCTGAATCAAGCTAATGCCATCTTGTGCATTACGGCTTGCTTGGTTCATACCACGGATTTGCGCTCTCATACCTTCAGAAATTGCTAAACCAGCAGCATCGTCAGCACCAGAGTTGATTCTGAAACCAGAAGACAATCTTTGAGCAGCATTACGTTGTTGATTGCCAACCATACCTAAATTTCTGTGGCTGTTCATAGCCATTACGTTTGTTCTAACTACCATGTTTGACATAAATTTTTCCTCCTTGGAAAATAATTTTTAATTCCCATCCCTGGGTTTTGTTTTGGTGCACAATGCAAGCAGTGTCGACCCTGCTTGTGGGTCATTGCGACCACAAAATGCAATTAATAATTACACTTTGTGCTTGCAATGAATGTTCGCCGTAGGGGCGGGCAGGTTGCCGCCCCTACAATTCCAGCAAGCAGTATCTACACGATGTTTCTATCTTTGTTCTTAATGTGATTGCTTTTGTAGCGTTGTTGTTTTGCTTGGCGTTGTGCTGAAATTTTTCTCCGCTCTTCGTTTTGTTCTTTTAAAATACCAATCAGCTTTTGCGCTGACGCATCCCCCGCCAAAGCCATTTTCTCCACTTTTTCTTCATACACACTTTTGCGGGTAATTTTCACATCTTTTGGCGCAGCTATGCCAATAGAAAACGAATGCCCTTTATTGCCTTTGTGCTTTATTGTTATGTCATCACCTATCATCACATAGTCTTCATTGGCATTAAGCGTTACTAAAAGTCTTGAATATTCAGGGTTTATAACAACCGTACGTGGTTTTGGTGTTGCACCTTTTTCTATTAATTTTTTGCGTAATACTGAAAACTCTTTTGGGGCTTCTATCGCAATCGCCAGTGTGTCTTTATCAACCTTGTGGTCAAAATGCACCCTCACATCCGCTCCCAGCAATATGTAATCCCCTGCTCCTAATGTTGTAACTAACACCTTACCGCCTCCTATGCAAATTTTGTCGCAAATCCTTTACTTTTTGGGAAAATAGAAATGTGTTATAGAAAGGAAATAAAAAAATCGCCGAAGCAAAGTTTAACGCGTCGGCGATTTTCCTATTATACAAATGTTTTGCAATGTTTAAAATTTTCCAAAAAATTTTCCAAAAAAAGCTAATGTAATTTTTGGTAGTTGCCGAAATAGACTTAAGTGAAAAAAATGGAAGTCCCAAAAAGTAAACTTTTTGGGACTTTTTTATTTTCGGTTAGACCTTAGAAACTTTACGATAAAATGTAGATTTTGTAAGCCCTGTTTGTTTTAAAACATCATCCAAACTCATATTTTTTTGATGCCATTTTTGCACAATTTCATCAAAATTTGAGGGCAAACTCTTTAAAGGTCTGCCAAATTTAACACCCCTTTGCTTTGCCGCCGCTATTCCTTCTGCTTGTCGCTGTCTTAAGGCACTCCTTTCAGTTTCTGCAACATAACTTAATATTTGCAAAACCATATCCGACACAAAAGCACCTGTTAAATTCTGCGGTTTTTGCCTTGTGTCCAAAAGCGGCATATCTATCACAACAATGTCTGCTTTAATTTCTTTTGTGATGTACCGCCATTGTAAAATAATTTCTTCATAGTCCCGCCCCAGCCTGTCTATGCTTTTAACCACCAACACATCACCCGCTTGTAATCTAGCCAGCAACGAGCGATAGGCGGGTCGGTTAAAATCTTTGCCGGATATTTTTTCAACAATTATGTTTGACTGCACCACACCAAAATCAAGCATTGAAATAATTTGTCTGTCTTCGTTTTGCTCTTTGGTAGAACATCTTGCATATCCATATGTCTGCGATTTTTTCAATATAAACGCCTCCCTCATATGAATAGTAGTATACTATATTTGAAGTTTGTTGAAAAAACACTTGCATATAATTTTTGAGTGTGATATAATATTTTTTTGAATTAGGGATGTTCCGCTGGCACAGCAAAAGTTGCGAATGAACATCTATCATCACTAAAAGGAGAAATGCGAAATGAACCAAAACATTATCAAAGAGCTGGAAAAAGAGCAGCTAAAATCAGATGTACCGCAGTTTAAGGTGGGCGACACCATTCGTGTACACAACAAAATTGTAGAAGGAAACAGAGAGCGTATTCAGATTTTTGAAGGATATGTTATCAAGCGTCAACAAGGCGGGGTTCGTGAAACCGTTACTGTGCGCCGCTTCTCGTCTGGTATTGGCGTTGAAAAAACTTGGCCGATACATTCGCCTCGTGTGGAAAAAATTGAGGTTGTACGTCAAGGTATTGTGCGCCGTGCGAAACTATTTTATCTTCGTGAAAGAGTGGGCAAAAAAGCCAAAATCAAAGAAGCTATCGTTAAAAGAAAGTAATTTTTTTGGGGGTGCAGCGAAAGTTGCTTAAAAAGTTTGTTAAAAACCCCACACTACGAATTTTGCTAGAATGGGCTTTGGTCATTGCCATAGCCCTTTTCGTATTTTTGATAATTGAAAATTTTGTGTTTAAGTCTACAAGAGTTTTTGGCACATCAATGGAAGCCAGCTTTTTTGAAGGAGACCGTGTTATAATCAACCGTCTTACTTTTCGTTTTAGAGAGCCTGTTTTTGGTGATGTTGTTGCGTTTTCATACCCCGCCGACCCTTCACAAAATTACATAAAGCGGGTCGTAGGTGTGCCGGGCGACACAATAGACATTAGGCGCGGTTTAATCTTTATCAACGAAGAATTGCTTAATGACTCCCGTTTTGAGCGTATCGACAATGTTTTTGCAGGAAACGTAAACTTTCCGCAAACGCTTGATGACGGTTATTTTTTCGTATTGGGCGACAATCTTTCCGTAAGTGAAGACAGCCGATTTATGAGTGTCGGAAACATCCACAGGGGCAGCATTATAGGACATGTAAATTTCATATGGTTTCCCTTTTCACGTTTTGGTAGGATAAATTGAAAGGATTGATAAAATGCGTTTGGATAAATATCTAAAAATTTCAAGGTTGATAAAGCGGCGCACGCTGGCAAACGAAGCCTGCGACGCAGGGCGTGTTTACGTAAATGACAAGCCTG
>WRBU01000116.1 GCA_009784355.1 Defluviitaleaceae bacterium | reverse complement strand
GTTTCATATAGCTTAAACCGCTGCTCTTTGGTAAGGTGTTCGTACATCGCTTTGCAAAATTCGTCATCCCATTCGGGGCGGAAACTTGTAAATCCTACAAGATTAGGTCCAAATTGTTCTTGATATTTTTGCACAATGCCTTCAAATACGGGCAATACATCTTCGGGTATCCCGTTTTTCTTTTTTTGCATTGCTCTTAACATGCTTACCATTGAGCCAGCCTCCACGTGAATTTTTTCTATTTAACCACCAATATTTTTTCTACATCTGGGTCTTGCGTGCCGCTTAAACTACATCCCTTTTCTTTGGCATATTTAATATAGTCCAAAGCCTCGGCAGTAATAAGCTCCCCAGGGGCAAGAACGGGTATGCCGGGGGGATAACACAGCACAAGCTCACCGCTTATACGCCCTTTGCTTACGGCAATGTCGATAAGTTCTTTTTCGCCGTAGAATGCTGCTTGCGGGGTTAGCACCAATTTAGGATGGGTGTATTCGTAATTTAACATCCCTTTTGGGTCTTTGCGGTGGTTGCGCACCACCTCAGAAAGAGCAGAGCAAAGCCGCTCTATATCCTTTTTGCTGTCCCCAACGCTGATATAGGCTAGGATATTGCCAATGTCCCCAAATTCAATTTGAATGTCGTAATCGTCCCGCAGAATGTCGTAAACTTCAATGCCCGCCAAGCCTGTTTTAAGCGTGTTTATTGACAGTTTTGTTGCGTCAAAATCGTAAATGCTGCTGCCATTTATAATTTCTTTGCCAAAGGCGTAAAAGCCGTCTATATGGTTCATTTCATCACGGGCATAGCTGGCGTAATCCATCACTTGCTTAAAAATTTTTTTGCCGTTTAGCGCAAGGTTTCTGCGGCTTATATCAAGGCTAACCATTAGCAGATACGACGCTGATGTGGTTTGGGTAAGGTTAATTATTTGGCGCATATATCCTTCATCCACACTTTCACCAATTAGCAAAAGGGAACTTTGTGTAAGTGAGCCGCCGGATTTATGCATAGAAACCGCTGCCATATCCGCCCCTGCCGCCATTGCAGACATAGGCAAACCATCCCCAAAATAAAAATGCGTGCCGTGGGCTTCGTCCACCAAAACCAACATGCCGTGGGCGTGGGCAAGCTCCACCACCCCTTTAAGGTTGGAGCAAATGCCGTAATATGTGGGGTTGTTTAACAAAATCGCCTTTGCGTCTGTATTTTGCTCTATTGCCGTCTTAATGTCGCCAAAGTCCATTCCAAGTGATATTCCAAGCTCTTTGTGGGTGTCGGGGTAAATATATTGCGGCACAGCACCCGAAAGTATTAGAGCAGTCGGCACGGACTTGTGCACATTGCGGGGCAAAAGGATTTTGTCGCCTGCCTTGCACGCCGCAAGTATCATCGCTTGCACGGAAGATGTCGTGCCGCCAACCATGAAAAAAGCTGAGCTTGCACCAAAAGCCGCCGCCGCAAGCTCTTCTGCTTCTTTTATAACAGAAACAGGGTTGCCGAGCAAATCCAGAGGCTTCATACTGTTTACATCCATTGCAAGGGCTTTTTCGCCTAAAAAAGCCGCTAAGTCTGGGTTGCCCCGACCCCGTTTGTGACCGGGAACATCAAAAGGCACCACACGACGGCGGCCTAGCTCTTGTAAGGCTTGCATAAGTGGTGCCTTTGTTTGGTCAAAAAAGTCAACGGTCAAATACATTCACCCCGCTAAAAATCTCAATCATTTCTTGTCGTAGGCTGTTTGTTATATCAAGCCGCTTTTTGGGCTCTATTTCATATGCATCAGTTTTAAATAAATAGTCTTGCAGGTCTACATTTTTAACCATCATTTTTGTGTGAAACAAATTGTGTTGGTACACATTCATGTCAACGGCATCGTAGATATCAAGGGTTTTTGTGTCAATATAATCTTGTATGCTGGTCAAATTATCGTCCAAAAACACCTTTTTGCCCGACATGTCGCGGGTAAAGCCCCGCACGCGGTAGTCCATGGTAATAATATCGCTGTCAAAGCTGCTTATAAGGTAGTCAAGTGTGGACAGCGGCGTTATTTTGCCGCATGTTGACACATCAATATCCACCCTAAATGTAGCGATTTTTGTTTCTGGGTGAAATTCGGGGTAGGTGTGTACGGTGATGTGGCTTTTGTCAAGATGCGCCACAACTGCCTCTGGCGTTGGGTTTGCCCTAATGGCCTCTTCGGCAACCAAAATAGTAACCGACGCCCCCTGCGGGTCGTAGTCTTGTTTGGCAATATTAAGGACATGCGCACCTATCATATCCGTTACATGCAACAAAATATTTGTGAGGCGTTCGGAGTTATATTCTTCATCAATATATGCGATATAGTCCTTTTTTTCACGTTCGTTGCCAACATAGCAAATATCGTAGATATTAAAGCTCAACGACTTGGTAAGGTTGTTAAACCCGTACAATTTCAGTTTATCAGCCAATGCCATTTGCCCCACCTCACAAAAGTAGTTAAAAGAAACCCCAAGCTAGTTACTTCCAGCTTGAGGCCTTTCGTGCAGTCATTATACGACAGAGTCAAAGTTTTGTCAAGACTTTTTTGCAAAGCAAGTTTAGAAAACATCGCCTATGTAGGGGCGGTACTCCATGTATTAAATTTGAATTAGCATTAGGTACAAAACAGTGCTTGTTTGACCGCAAACACTGTTTGTTTTTGTTTTTGCGGCATTTAAATAAAATTTTTCATTCATATTTTTTAGCTTTTTGCCGAAATATATTTTGTGGGGTATTTGGACGGATGACGGAGGTACAAAGATGACTAATGCCGGTATGAATGGAATTAATGTGAATAGATTAGGGGTCGCCCCTCGCAATGTTGGCAATAATGCAGGGCGTGGCGGGCTTAATTTTGGTGCTGTCGGCGATATTTTTTCTGCTGTTATAACACAAAAAAATGCTAATGGGACTACATTTGAGCTTGCAGACGGACGCAGTTTTTCCACAAAAGGCGATGTATTGGGCAATATGGGCGATACTGTTTTTTTTGAAGTTGTAAACAATGACGGGAATACTGCGTTAAAGCAGGTTTTTCCTAATATAGATGGACAAAACTTTCTCGGAAAACACATGTCTTTGCAAAATTTGCAAGATTTGATGATACAAAAAGACTACGCAAAACCGACCAGCAGCTTTTTGGATGTAGAAGCCATCACCCAAGAGAAATTGGACGAACGCCAAAGGGTAAATGATGCTGCAAACCGCATGAAGCGTGGCATTGGACGTATTGCCGCAAATGCCCATTCTGCGGCGGCGGCACAGCTTGCTGCCGAAGGTATTAGTATCGAAAAAATGCCTGTTGATACATTGGGTGGGGTTGTGTCCCAACTAGAAGGGGCTCAGGCAAACAATGAGGCACGTGTTTATGAAGAGTTGACGCAAAAGCTGGCGAATGTAAGCGGGCTTAATGACGGACAAATTACGCAGGCTTTGGGCAATGAAGCAGAGCTTACTTTGGATAATTTGTATGTTTACAAACATAGCGGAGCAAAAACGGGCGGTGAATCTATTTCACAAAATGAATGGCAGCAGTTGCAAGCCGATATTGCACGTTTTTTAAACGAAAATGACTTGGACAACAGCCCCGAAAATTTGGCACGTGTCCGCTTATTGCTTGACAATCAAGTGCCTCTTAATATTGAAAATTTTGATAAGCTAATGTTTTTGCAAGATATTGACGGCAATGTAGACGCAAAGGCAATTTTACCGTATGCCTTGGAAGCGGACGCCGCAGGTAAGCCTCTTGGCGAACTTAATATTTATAATGCTCAAAAAAATGCGTTGCTGATGGCGGAAACCCGTCTTGCAATGTCCTATGAAGCCAATGCGGCACTTTTGGGTACAGAGCTTGAAATGGACTTGCAACCGCAAATTGACGCAGTAAAAGCCCTTAAAGAGCTGGCGGCAGACACCCCAGAGAATATTGAAAAAGTTGTTGAAGCAACCAAAGCAGTTGCGGCTTTGCCCCAAACAAATTTGGCGGGCTTGGCTGCTATTGCACAAAATACGCTGGACTTTACGCCTATTGCGTTAAATAGTCACAATGCTGCTGCACAATACGACCAAAATGCAACTATGGTTAGTTTAAAATACGGTGATACTTTCGCAAAAATTGCAGAGCAATTTGCCCCTATGCTCCGCAACATGGGCTTTGCGGATGATGCTTACACCATCCGTGCCGCAAAAGTGCTAACCGCAAATAATATGGATATTAATGCTGAAAATTTAGCAAAAATTAAAGACATTACAGCAAAAATTGAGGACGTGCAAACAAAATTGCACCCAAGAATAGCCGCCGCCATGGTCGTAGACGGAATGACCCCTCAAAATATGCAAATGGACGATATTTTGCAGTATATAGAACAACACAATGAAGAATACGGCAAAAGCACAATGGAGCAACTGCTTGAAAATATTGCGAAAATGGATAAAGAGGGCGATGTGCCGCAAGAAGTGCGTGAAACCGTTATGCAAGTTTATCAAATGTTGTACAAGGTGAGCAAAAACAATAGTGCAGGTGTTGGCTTTGCTGTAAATGCAGGCATTGACTTGACATTGGAAAACCTTATGGAATTTTCAAAGAATTTTGATGCTACCAAAGCACGCAGCAATGCAATAAATTACGCTGTAACAGACGGCGTTTATTTTGCCAAGCATTTGGTCAGCTCTTTTGCCCAAAGTGCCGCACCAAAGCCATTGGCGGCTTTTGTTGCACAAAAGTCTTTGCAAGACCCATTAGCAAAAAGCGTTGAAAATTTGCAAGAAATAGTAAAAAATATGCCGACTGATGAAGCTATT
>WRBU01000115.1 GCA_009784355.1 Defluviitaleaceae bacterium | reverse complement strand
CGTTTGCCGTCCCCGTATCCTTTTTGCATTTTCATATCTATCACCTATGTATTAATTTTTGCTCCGCTAAATGTGTACAAATTCACACTGGGAAAAATAGCGTAAACGGAACTAACGGGAAAAAACACTTCTTCATTCTCGTCAAAAGTGTCCAAATATACAATGGCATCGTTGTCGCCGCGGGCAACCCCCAGCAAACCTTTGCCGCCCTCAAAACGACGGAACATAGCGCATTTTACACAAGCAATATAACCTTCGGGGGCAGTAACTTCCTCACCAAAGAAATAAAAGCCGCCAGCAACTGCAAATATTTTCCAATTATTCATATCCTTGTACCTCTATATGATGTATTTTTCACTCTTTGGTAGGGCGGTTTCAAGCTCTGCTTTCTTATCCTCATATCCCGGACGGTTAAAAAGAGCGTATGTTGCATCCTTGCCTTCCTCCACTCCCGGCTGGTCAAATGCGTTAATATTCAACAGCTCTCCAGCAAAAGCCGTTGCCATTTCCAGCATGTAAAAAAGCTGTCCCATGGTATGCTCGTTTATTTTGGGCAAGGTTATTGTCATGTTTGGGCGGCCCTCTTTTTGCAAAGCGTATTCGGTGGCTTTTTGCTGTGTGTTTAATAACCTAGCCAAAGTGTTGCCGCCTAAAAACCCTAGCGTCGGCATATCTTCAAAAGTTTTAGGTATTGTGATGTCGTTTTCAAATTCCTCCACTGTCAAAAAGCAAATTACTTTGTCAAAAGGGCCTTGGGTGTAAAGTTGCACCTGCGAGTGTTGGTCGGTTGCACCAAGGGCTTTTACGGGAGTTTGCCCCACATATACCTCATTACCGTTATTGTCGTATTTTTTGCCAAGAGATTCTGCCCAAAGCTGGGCGTACCAGTCTGACATGAATTTTAACCCGTCTGAATAAGGCATCATAACCGAAATATTTTTACCCGCTTTTAACGCCAAATGGTGCAAAATTGCAAATATATATGCGGGGTTTTGGTCATTTTCGCAAATTTTGTCCATATAGGCCGCACCAGCCAGCAATTTCTTAATGTCTATTCCGCAAAAAGCCGCTGGCAACAGCCCAACCGAACAAAGCTGAGAAAAACGTCCCCCAACACCGCTTGGTATGTAAAAGGTTTTATAGCCCTCCGTTTTGGCAGTTTTTATAAGGTTGCCATTTTGGGCATCTGTTGTGCAAACAATTTGTTGCTTTGTCCTCTCTTTGCCGAGCCGACTTTCCAGCATATCTTTTACAATCATAAACTGCGCCATAGTTTCGCTGGTTGCTCCTGATTTTGACACAACAGAAAACAAGGTGGTTTCCAGATTTAACTGCGCAAAAAGGTCATTCATTGTAGTTGGGTCGATATTGTCTATCACAAAAATCCGTGGTTTTTTGCAGAAATTGTAAAAAGAACCGTGGATTGCTTGGTTAAGTGCAATAGGTCCAAGAGCAGAGCCGCCGATGCCAAGCACAACCAAAGTATCAATTCTAGGCAAAATTTCGGCAACATAAAGCAGGATGTCCTGCACAATATCATCTTGATTGTACGGCAAATCACGCCATGCCATTTGATTGCGTTTGTTCTCCATAGCACGTGCGGCGGCGGATATTTTGCCTTTCAAAGCATCAATATCACCTTGTGAAATGCCGTGCTTACCAACAAATTCTGTCATCATATTGTTGTAGTCTAACTTTATTTGCATTATATACCCCCTATTATTGCAGGGGCGGCTAATTGCCGCCCCTTATTGTTGGCGGGAAAACTTCCCCCGTTAATCTATGCAGACTTACAAATTCATAGCCTAAGGCACGAGCGGAGTCTATTATATCCGCCATTGCGGCGGCATTTGCGCTAGATACAGCATGGAGTAACAGTATTGCGCCGTTGTGCAGACCATCCACCACTTTTTTGTGTGCATCAGCAACACTTGGTTGCTTATCTATAAGCCAATCTTGATATGCAAATGACCAAAAAATTGTAGCATATCCTTGTTCTTTTGCGGTTTGGAGTGTATTGAGATTGTACTGCCCCATTGGCGGCCGCCAAAACTTTGCCATTTCCGCTCCAAAAACTTCCTTAAAATAATCTTCAACCCCATCAAGCTCCGCCGCAAGTTCTTGCGCTGTGAGCGTAGGAGAGGATTTGTGTTTAACAGTGTGATTTACCACCAAATGCCCTTCGTCAATCATGCGCCTTATAAGCTCCGGTTCATCCTTCATATACGGCTTTGTGACAAAAAAAGCTGCCGGTGCGTTTTTATCTCGCAACACATCCAAGATTTGTGCAGTATGTCCATTTTCATACCCTTCATCAAATGTTAAAAAAATCTCCTTACGGCTTGTGTCGCCTAAATAAAATGCGTTGTATTCGGCAAGGTCAAAATCACCCTCCCAGCCAGGGCTTGCTTCTTGCACACTGGCACGGGTAAAAAACCAGCTTCGTGGTGCATCAACCACACCACCCGCAAGCATTATGCCAGCCATCGTTATTGCTAAAAATTTCCTAATCATAATAACACCTCATTATATCATTTTAAAAATATTATTGCAATATATTGTGCCACATATGCCCGCCAAAATTTGTGGATAATTTTTGCGCTGCAGACATTGACAAACTGCACAATTTGATATATCATTGAACAAATTGAATAAAAAGCACGTTATGGAATTGGGTTAAATTCCCAAGCTGTCCTGCAGCCGTGTTGGTTAGTGTATTGCCGTTGTACCATTGGAGTTTTTAATCCGAGAAGGTGGCAATATGCGCTTAATGCCTCAGTCGGAATACTTGCGTGTTTTGTGCTACATCAACTCTACAGAGTATAGGGGGATGATTTTTATAAAGGTTTTTGTTGCCTTTGTGTTTTAAATACTTCCTGAGCTTGATGCGTCAGGAATTTTTATTTTTGGAAAAAATTTAGAAAATATTTTAAAATTGGGCTTACATTTTGGACAAAAAAATGTTATAATGATTTCATCGGCATTTGCGGTGGATACTACATGCAAAGCCTTATTTTATCGGCTTTGTGCCAAATTGTGCGGAGGGAAAAATATGGGAAAAACTACTGAAAAGGCGATTAGCTTGGGGTTGCGGGTTGAGCGCAAATTTACAAAAGACTTGCAAGCGGGCAAGTCTGTTTTTGATATGTTTAACTGGAAAAAGGTGGATGTTCACCTTAAAGATTGGAATAGCGGAAAAGTCCTCACAGATATGGAAGGGCTTGATTTTCCCGAGAATTATTCCCAAAATGCATGTGATATTATCGCATCAAAATATTTCCGCAAAAAAGGTATACCCCAAGCAGGGCATGAAACCAGCCTGCGCCAAGTAATTCACCGCATGGTCAATTTTTGGGTACTCTCTATGGTTGACAGTGGACTTGTTGCGGCTGGTGAACAGCAGCAAATTGTATACGACGAGCTATGCTACACCATGCTGTCCCAAATGTGGGCACCAAATAGTCCACAATGGTTTAACACAGGATTGCAACATGCTTACGGCATCACAGGCAGTTCTAACGGGCATTTTTATTACGATATTGAAGCTGGCGAGGTGCGTCAGTCCGGCGACAGCTATACCCGCACACAAGGCTCGGCTTGTTTCATTTTAGGCGTAAAGGACTCTCTTTTGGGCGAAAAGTCGCTTTTAGAAACAATGATGACGGAAACATTGCTGTTTAAATACGGTTCTGGCGTAGGCTCTAACTGGTCAAATATCCGTGGCAAAGACGAGCTTTTGTCAGGCGGCGGAAAATCCAGCGGTCTTTTGTCTTTTCTTAAAGTAAGCGACAGAAACGCAGGTGCTATCAAAAGCGGCGGCACAACCCGCAGAGCCGCAAAAATGAATATCCTCGACCTTGACCACCCCGAAGTAATGGAATACATACAATGGAAAAGCCGTGAGGAAGACAAGGTAGCAGACCTTGGGCGTTTGGGTTACAACACAAGCATGGACGGCGAGGCATACGACACAGTAAGCGGTCAAAATGCTAATAATTCCTTGCGTGTGCCTGATGCCTTCATGCGGCTTTTGGACGAAGAAGGTGCTGTTTGGCGCACAAAAGGGCGTGTTACAGATGCCATCGACAAAGATGTTGACGTACAGCATATTTGGGAAGAAATTGCAAAGGCGGCGTGGCGTTGCGGTGACCCCGGCGTGCAATATGACGACATTATAAATGCGTGGCACACAAGCCCCGCTGGTGAAGACGGCTTGCTTTGGGCAAAAGATGCAAACGGAAATGAAGCAAACAAGCACAATAAAATAAACGGCTCAAACCCGTGCAGCGAATATCTTTTCCTTGACGACACAGCGTGTAATTTAGCAAGTATAAATATATTGAAATTTTACGACCAAAAAAATAACGGTTTTGATGTTGACAGCTATATCCATACAATACAGTTGGTGCAAATGGTTTTGGAAGCGACCATTCATTGGGGGCAATTTCCAACAGCAGACATAGCACGCAAGTCGCATAAATTCCGCACAACAGGCATTGGCTTAACAAATATTGGAGCACTTTTAATGTATATGGGTATTCCTTATGATTCCAGCCGAGCCCGCAACTTAACTGCCGCTTTATGCAGTATAATGACGGGATATTCCTACTATACCTCAGCATTAATGGCGGAGGCTATTGGAGCATTTGAATGCTACGAGCTTAATGCAGCCCACATGAAGCGTGTAATAGGCAACCATCAAGCAGCTGCTGGATGCCGTGAAAATTTTGAAGACATGCCTTACATTCCGCTGGTTATTGACCACGACACATTGCGCCGCATTGGCATGGGCAATGTAGCAGAATGTCTTGCCGAGGCATGGGAACTTGCT
>WRBU01000114.1 GCA_009784355.1 Defluviitaleaceae bacterium | reverse complement strand
CAAGAGCTTTGCAATTAATGGAGTTTTTGGGGCTTATAACACTTTATGAAGCAACACGCGGCACAGCATCTGCAACTACGGGTATAGCATCAAATCCTTACGGAATTGTTTTTCGTCCTGTGGTTGCCCAAACTTTGCCTTCTGTTTTGCCTGACGTAGACCTTGCTGTTATAAACGGAAATGTAGCGTTGCAAGGTGGTGTTATGCATCTTGCGATAGATGGTGCAGGTGAGGACCTTGACCCTAATGCAAGAACGACCTTTACAAACTACGTGGTAGTGAGGTCGGGATATGAAAATGACCCGAGGGTTCTTGCGTTAATTGATGCACTAAATACCGACGAAATTCGTGCATTTATAGAATCAGAATACTTAGGACGTGTTGTACCAACATTTATTTTCCCATAAGGAGGGCTCAAAATGATATACAAAACAGAAGGAACTTGTAGCACAGAGATACATATTGAAGTGTCAAACGGCATTGTAGGTGGCATTGAATTTGTAAAGGGCTGTCATGGAAATGCTCAAGGAGTGGCTGCACTTGCAAAAGGTCGCCCAATACAAGAGGTAATCAATGTTTTGCAAGGCATAAAATGCGGCAAGCGTGAAACATCTTGCCCAGACCAGCTTGCAACCGCTTTAAAAACATTACTGTAATAAAAAATCCCCTTAATCGGGGATTTTTAAATTTAACGCTTTTTGCGGATGGTAGCGAAACTGAAAACTGCTATTGCTACACAGATAAACACTTTTAGCCAAAGAAAGCCAGATGCCAATCCTTCTGAAACGGCAACGAGTAGCCCCATTAATGCCGCACCTATTATTGCAAAAATAGCGGCCGCCACATTTTTTGATGCAAGAAGTAACATTATTAGCAAGCAAAGGGCATACAGACCAATGAAAATTATTGCTCCTGCCACTTCTTCGACAAAACCAAACCAGTTGAGCCAATCTATTGCTATTCTGAGGACTTGAAACAGCGTGCCGCCGCTTTGACCAAAAATAGTAACAAGTGGTGCAACAAAAAACATTACAATTAAAACAGCAACAGCACCTCGTACTACCCAAGGGGCAAACGACAAAGCAGAGCCGCTTGAACCAGCGTTTTGGATTGGGGGTGGTATGTATGGCTGCGGTTGCAGCTGGTGTTGCGGTTGCGGTGAAAACTGTGGTGTTTCAACTTTTTTTCCACAGCCAGTGCAAAAACTGGCATTGCTACTCTCAAATGCTTTTCCGCATCCTTGACAATTCATAAAATCCCTCCAAGAGTTTTTCTTTATTATACACTATGATTTAGCTTTTGAAAAGAAGAATTTAACATATTTTTACCAATGTTAAAGTCATGTCAAGTTTACTATTTCATCAAAGAGAGATTTGAAGTTCTCATCATTTTCGTGGGCTATAACGATACAGGTTAAATCTTTATCTTTAAACAGTTTTTCTAATATCTCACATGAAGCTACTAAATCAAGATTAGAGGTTATTTCATCCAATATCAATATTTGCGGCTTATGTAGCAGGGCTCTTGCCAAGACTAACGATTGTTTTTGACCGCCTGAAAGACCAGAATTATTGGAAATACTACGCTCCAATCCTTCTTCACCAGACAAAAAGCCTTTAACCCTAGTTGTATCAAGAACTGCGTCAAGGGCGGATTGGTCAAATTGGTTAGAAAAGAAAGTGATGTTTTCATAGGCTGTACCATCAAAGATATAAGGGTCTTGCCTAACGAATCGCAATATATTGTTAAAACTTTTGGGGTCAATACTTTTGATGTCTTTGCCATCTATCAAAACAACACCTTCAAAATCATCAATTTCCATAGAAAGCACTTTTGCAATTGAAGATTTGCCAAAACCCGAAGGAGCTTGAATGACATATTTTTTCCCTTTTTCAAATTTCAGGTTCACATTTTTAAATATGTAATTTTCTTCGTCATATTTGACGGCAAGGTCGCAGACTGTGATTGCGTCTTTAAAATCATCAAGGATGATTGGCTTGGTATTTGCCGCATTAGTGCTTTCCATTGCCTTTTCTCGGATATGTTTGCTTGATTTAATTGAATTGATAATTTCCGCTCCGTGAACCACAGGCCAAACAAGATTACCTACAAGCTGCATTACAGCAATTAAAAAGCCGATTGTTAAGTCGCCCGTGATTACAAGATAGCTGCCTAGCCCTATGCCCGCAATTTGCACTAAAAAGCCAATATTAAAAGACAGCGAGCCAGCTAGTGCTCCTAGAAATTTGCTTCTTTCTCTTGCATTTTCAACTTTTTCATTGATTTTTTCATGTCGGTCTATAAAAACATCTTGTTTGCCGTAAGATACGATTTCCTTTTTGCCGTCAATAACTTCTTTAACATTGTCGACATAGATAGCTTGGTTGTCCGAATAGGTTTTTTTGCGATTTGCAAGAGGCTTTCCAAATATCCACGTTGTCAACATAGGAAGCAATGAAACAACAGCAAGAACGACAGTCAATATCCAGTTAATGAATAGTAACGACACCAAAGAGAACAAGAACAAAGGGATGTAGTGGAACAAACTTAATCTAACACCATAATAACTTTGGTCTAAAACATCAATATCGGCTGTGAAAAAACTTAACTCTTTGTTTTCTTCTTTTGGTGAAATTTTGGTAGCCAGTATAAAATTCAAGCGATTGTGTTTTGTCAGTTGCAGCATCTCTTTGATGTTGGCAACTCTGAATTTCGCCGCCAAAATAACCGAAACAATATCTAAAGGCCAAATACAAAAGGTCAGTACAAGAAAGAAAATAAAGTCTTGCATATTTCTATTAGATGCAGAATCCACTATGCGTTGCAACATGAATGCTAGGATAACCGAAATTGCAGCCTGCACCATGAAAAATATGGCAGAAAAGACCAATGTTCTTTTTGCTTTGGAAGATGGCATTATAACTCCCCCCTGAGTCGAATATCTTTGTCGAACAAACATGATATAAAACTCTATTATATCGTGAGATTTAATTAATGTCAAGTACATTTTATGTCTTTACATCTTGCGTTGACGTGATTTTTTCTTTATGATATAATTTTGCTTGGAGGTGTTTGGAATATGGCTTTTGATGGTATTGCGGTGGCTGCTTTGGTACATGAACTTGGTGCAAAACTGGCAGGTGGGCGCATTGACAAAATAAATATGCCCGAAAGGGATGAAGTTGTGCTGACAATAAGGGCAGGAGGTGAGAACCATAGGCTTTTGTTAAGTTGCAATGCCAACTATCCACGATTGCACTTAACAAAAAAAATAAAGGAAAATCCTTTGGCTGCACCGCTTTTTTGCATGATGTTACGTAAACATATACAAAGCGGGAGAGTTATAAGCATAGAGCAATCGGGCTTAGAACGCATTGTACACATTAATATAGAAGCCTACAACGAAATGGGGGATTTAGGACAAAAAACCCTTGTTATAGAAATTATGGGGCGGCATAGTAATATTATTTTGATGGATGGCGATGTGGTGCTGGACTGCATAAAGCATGTATCGCTTGGCACTTCCATGCGACCCATGTTGCCTGGGCGGGAGTACATTCCTGTACCAAAACAGAATAAGAAAAATCCTTTTGAGTTAAAGGCGGATGATTTCACACATCCACTTGACTATATAGGTATAAGCAAATTTAGTGCGGGTATTTTTGAGCAAATGCAAGGCGAAAGCCATGAGGTTTTTAATGGTGTTATGAACGATATTGCTCGGGGAATATTTGCGCCATACATCTTGTTTAATGAAGAGCAAAAACCACAGGAATTTGCATTTTTTGGCTCTGAAGTCTTTTGCGGCGATTTTATTCGTAGATTTGAATATCCGTCAGAAATGGTGGAGTTTTACTATGGTACGAAAGATGTGTCGGATAGGATACGGCAGCGTTCGTCGGACATGCGCCGTGTGGTACAAAATCTTATAGACCGCTGTATTAATAAGGAAGAAATTCATCAAAAGACACTACGCAGCATTGAAAACCGTGATGAGCTACGGCTTTTTGGAGAGCTTATAAATGCGAATATTTATGCCATTTCGTCAGGTGCAAAGTCTGTGAAGCTACAAAATTTTTATGACGAGAATTGGGCGGAAGTGGACGTGCAGCTTGATGAGCGCAAAACAGCCGTCGAAAATGCACAGATGTATTTTAAAAAATATGCCAAGCAAAAGCGTACGGCGGATGCCCTTGTGGTGCAGAGAGCGCAAAATGCTGATGAATTGGCGTATTTAGAAGCGGTAATGCAGTCTATTGTACAAGCTGAGGATATGGCAGATTTGTCACAAATTCGAGAAGAGTTACAGGTCGAAGGCTTTATCAAGAGGATTAAAAACAAAGGCAAGCAGCAAAAGGCAAAGTCCGTAACTACAAAGCCGCTACAATTTGTAACCCTCGATGGATACAATATATACGTAGGGAAAAACAACGCACAAAATGACCAACTAACCAAGTCGGCAACGGCAGATGATATTTGGCTGCACACAAAAAATTACCCTGGCAGCCACGTTATTGTGCAAGCAAAAAATGGGCAGGTGTCCAATGAAGCACTTGAAGAAGCGGCAAACCTTGCGGCATATTACTCAAAGGCAAAGGGCAGCAGTATGGTTGCCGTGGATTATTGCCCTCGCAAGAATGTGAAAAAACCTGCAAAGGCGAAGCTGGGTATGGTTGTGTACGACAATTACAAGACGGCATACATTACGCCAAGTGAGGAGCGGGTGAAGAAATTATCGCTGCAATAAAACCATTTGTCGAATTTTGTCGAAACATTTTTGTTGACAACGAGGTAATTTTTTGATACAATAGTAATAACCATGGTAATAAATGGCTTGACTTCATATAATGATACAAGTCATAATTGAGGGGGATGATTGACATGGACAGTTGTCTTT
>WRBU01000113.1 GCA_009784355.1 Defluviitaleaceae bacterium | reverse complement strand
TCATAAGCCTTTTCCAAATGACCCTGTTCATATAATAATTCTGCCATTAAGATTTCGACTAATGTAGGTGCTTCTTCACCAATCATCCAGCCAATACCCGATAATATCTCTTTGCAGTTTTCGACTACATCCCCAACAGCCACTTCCGAAAAGTCCCTAATACCTCTATGTAGTGTAGGCATATGTAAGGATACGGTCCATATTGAGGGAGGAGTCTTTAAGATTATCATTTCAACTTCGCTCAATATCTGTCTTAACGATACACGAAAATCCCAAAAACGCATGTAAGTAAACAGCGGAAGATATTCGGGGTATTTTGACACAATCTCACCATGTCTGGTGTAGCCCTCATCCGTTATCAAAGCGGCATCTTCTGCGTGTCCTTCAATAATCGCAAACAAAGACATTAAAAACAATATATATGGGTACTTTTGAGAGGCAATATGGACTTCAGGGTGTTTAATGATAGGCGAAAGTTTCATTACAACATAGTTCCTGCGGTCAGTAATATACAGCAAATCAAAACATTTTACTATGCCTTCGTGGTTTTTGCATCGGATAAAGCAATCCACGGCACTATAAAAATCCATCTTTGATAAATGCCAATACCCTTCTTTTTCTATAAGGGAGTGTAAAAATTCCTCTCCACGCTCCCCAGCCATTTGCATAAGAAATTGCTGAAATAAATGATGGTAGCGGTAAGCTCCTTTTTGTAATTGTGTAATGAAAGCACCTTTTTGAGCAAGCTCTTTGAGAAACTTATCGCTATCAGCCATACTTGTTAATGCCTCGCACAAAGAAGGGGTAAGCTCACGCAAGTTTGATGTATGAATCATAAAGCTGCGTGTTTTTTCGTTCCATTTGCTCCATATGTTTGTCTGTATGAAGCCTTCCAAATAATTATATACTTGTTCAGATAATTTTCCATTGGATAATAAAAAAGCGTTAATACCGATTGCCCAACCATGAGTTTGCCCGCTAATCTCCTCTGCTTGCTTATTTGTAATTTGACTGCCTCGTTTTCTGTACAAAGCTATTATATCCTTATGACTAAAAAGAAGTTGCTCTGCATTGACACGACCAACCTGACCTTTCAACCATAAACCTGAAAGACCATGCGGTAAATCATGGCGGCTAATCAAAACAATTTGAAGATTTTTCGGCAAACGCTTAATAAAAACAAGAAGGAGCTTTAAAACTGCATCATTATGAATAAGATGCAAGTCATCTATGACAAGCACCGACCGCTTTCTGTTGGAGAGAGCAGCGATAGCACGTAAAGAAAGCTCTTCAGGGGCATTTTGGAAGGATTCATGAGAGATAATATCCATAAGATTTTGGTTTTGGGGCTGGCAATCACCGAGCGCAGCACAAAACCGCTCGCAAAAATAGGAGAGATTATTGTCATATTCGTCTATATAGTAAATGGCACTTGCACGGTTATCTTTACTCAGCCACTGCGTTACGGCTACTGTTTTGCCATAGCCCGCAGGTGCGCTTACGACTACAACTTGATATTTTGTAAGTTCGTTAAAGATGCGGATAAGGCTGTTCCTTTCCAGCATAATGTTGTTAATTGTATTCATGTAAATCCCTCGTTCGACTTAATATTTGTTTCGTTTGTTTTAGTTGCACACAAAACTATACCAGTTAATTATATCATAATCGAGAAGTAAAATCTATGGTTTTTATTTTACTCTTCTACAAGTGATATTATTGTTTTATAGTGCGATGCTGGTTTATAGAACATCTTTTGAGAGCCTAAAATAATGCGTTCTACAGTACAGCCAAATTGAGCAGCCTCTAGAGAGTCATAAACCAGTTCAAAAGAAGTGGCAGGCAATATATTTGTTGCACAAATACAGCTATAATGATTTTACCAAGAAATAGAAAAAGACATGATTGATAGTGGAAATAATCAATCATGCCCTCGTTGGCTTTTCCCTATTGATAAAGATAACATTATTCAGTTTTTAATCAATCATTACTCTTTTGAAATGTTTAATCCTGCTATATTTACAGCAACGCTTACAGTAAATTCAAAATTCTTCATTCCCTTACGGGGTGTCTGTTTTTCAATAAAGTGTTTAAATTCAAGGATTGTGAGTAGCCTCTCAAGCGTGTTCATATCGTCTGTGACACGAGTCTGCCATGTTATTTATAGAGCGACAAAATATTTTTTGCGATAGATTGAATATTCTCTGCGACGTTTGCTGGTTCTAATACCTTGACTTTATCGCCAAAGCCCATCAGCCAACTCACGATATAGTGCTGGTTGGTGAAGCCTATTTCAAAATGCAACCCTTCGGGGGTTTCGTAAAAACTACCAAAGCCATAAGTTTCAATAAGCTGATGCTTAACAGATTTGTCAAATATTGCAACCAAATTAATGTCTTCCGACAAATGACTGTTAAAATTCCGCTTCCCGGCAGGAATATCTCTCATAATAAAATTTTCATTGCAAACAGACAAATTCCACAAACGATTTAATTTAAACATCCGCCAATCCGCGCGCTTTAAGCAATACCCCAAAACATACCACGACGCCCATTGAAAAATAACCAAATACGGCTCTATGCAACGATAACTCTCGCCTTTTTCATAAAAATAATCAAATTTTATAACCTTTTTGCCAGAGATAGCACCTTTAATTGCCTCAATTTTGCTTGTTAAGTCATCTTTATAATGAGATGCAAGGTCAATCACCACAGGCTCTGCAAGCGAAACTACCGCTCCTGAATTTGCTCCCAACTTATCCAAAATACGTTCAATTTGTGATTGTTTTGATACACTTCCAATGCCTTTTAAAGCTGTAATTATACCTGACAGCTCGTCGGTGGTCAGCACGCTTTTATCCAGCTTAAACCCCTCTGCAATAGAGATACCGCCTCCGGCTCCTTGGTGAGTTATCAGGGGTATCCCCGCCATACAAAGGGCATCCACGTCCCGCCCGATGGTGCGGCGGCTCACCTCAAAACGCTCGGCCAAATACGGAGCGGTTACACGGTCATTTTGCAACAATATAGTAAGTATGCCAAGCAGACGGTCAAGTTTCACTTCAAATGCCCTCCAAGTCCCGATTTTCGTCGATTATATCATAATGATTTAGTTGAGCACAATGAAGCCGAGCAAAAAATGTCAATGCCTCACTGACTTTTTTGTGAAGGCTGAATTGATGCGAAACTTGCATCATTATACCACAAAAAACAAAAAAAGTACATAACTTGCGTAATAAAGTATTGCCATTTTTCATAAGTTTTGGTATTATAGTTAGCAAGATATATATATTAATTTTTTTGGAGGTTTTTTAATGAAAACACGGGAACAACTCGAAAAGGCTTATACCGCCGCAAGAGGCACTATGATAGCTGTTTTTGCTTTCACCTGCATAAACATTGTGCTGCAAATCACAAATGCTGAGCTATTCTTTCTTTTCTCTGCCAGTCTACCGCAGCTTGCTTTATTTCTTGATGCTACAGTTGACTTATGGACAAGGGAATACACTTTTACAGCTCTCGGCATAGCACTCGCCTTTGTCGCAGCATTGCCCTATATTGTCTTTTGGTTTGCTTCAAGCAAAAGCAAGGTGTGGATTTTAGCGGCATTAATCTATTTTGCTATTGACTTAATCGTTTTAATTGTACTTGTTGTGATGGCTGGCGGTTTTGGAGAATTTGATGTCTTCCTTATAATTGAATTGGTATTTTTGGCTTGGATTTTAATAAGCCTAGCCATGGGAACAAAGGCGTGGCTGGACTTAAAGAAAATGCCGCCCACAGACCAACCTCCTCAAAATCATCTTTAATTTTACAATATTTGGTTTATAATAATAGCAATAATTGACAAAAGAGGAGGCGGTAAGGCAGTGAGAACAAAAATTGCACAAATATTTTCGGACGCTCAAAAATTTTTAGGAAAAGATATGGAAGTTTGCGGCTGGGTTCGTACTTTACGTGATAATAACCATTTTGGTTTTATCGAGCTTAACGACGGTAGCTTTTTTAAGTCGATACAGGTTGTATTTACAGATGAATTGGACAATTTTAGTGAGGTTGCGAAATTTGGTGTGGGTTCTGCCATTCGTGTTCAAGGCACTTTGGTGGAAAGCCAAGGCAAAGGACAAAGTGTGGAAATTTCTGCAAAGTCAGTTACACTTGAAGGCATAGCACCCCCTGAATATCCATTGCAAAAAAAGCGTCATGGTTTTGAATATCTCCGTGAAATTGCCCATTTGCGCCCACGCACAAACACTTTTTCGGCAGTTTTTCGCATGAGAAGCCTTGCGGCATTTGGATTGCATAAATTTTTTAACGAGCGTGGCTTCGTTTACGTTCATTCTCCAATAATTACCGCTTTGGATGCAGAAGGTGCGGGCGAAATGTTTGCATTAGAAAACAAAGATTTTTTTGGTAAGCCTGCCAGCTTGACGGTTACGGGGCAACTTAATGCAGAAGCATATGCTTTGGCTTTTGGCGATGTTTACACCTTTGGCCCAACTTTCCGTGCAGAAAACTCTAATACAACCCGCCATTTAGCAGAATTTTGGATGTTAGAGCCAGAGATAGCCTTCGCTGACCTTGAAGACTTGCTTGCTTTGGTTGAGGATATGATTAAATATGTAACAAAATTTTGCATGGAAAATGCACCAGAAGAAATGGAGTTTTTTGATAAATTCATTGAAAATGGGTTGATAGAGCGGCTTAAAAATGTAGCTGACTCGGACTTTGGGCGCATAACATACACCGAAGCTATTGAGGCTTTGCAAAATGCCGACAAAAAGTTTGAATATCCAGTAACATGGGGCAGCGACTTGCAAACCGAGCACGAAAGATATATCACCGAAGAGCTGTTTAAAAAGCCCGTATTTGTAACGAATTATCCAAAGCATATCAAAGCATTTTA
>WRBU01000112.1 GCA_009784355.1 Defluviitaleaceae bacterium | reverse complement strand
GGAGGTGTTGTTTAAAAATTTATCATAAAATTTTTAAAAAAATCTTTTTCTTCCCCCTTTACTGGAAAAATAAACCCCCCCCCCCCCCCCCACGTCAAGTGTTTTAATAAAAATACATAAATGAAGTGCTACGCTCCACTTGTTTGCACTTGACATTTTAGTCATCACTTTGTATAATAAAGCATACGATATAGCCTTTAAACTTAAGAACTGCACTTAAGTTGAGAGGCATGAATTGCAAAATGGCGGGCGGAAGGTGAACGCAAATGAAAAACCGAATATATTTTTTTACCGGAACGGGTAATAGTTTAAAAATGGCGAAAGATATTGCAAATGCTGTTGGAAATTGCGAGCTTGTACCGATAAAAAGCGGTATGAACACAGACATTCCTGCTGACTGCGAGCGCATTGGCTTTGTTTTTCCTATTTACTATTTTGGCTTACCTGCCATGGTGCTTGACTTTATTAAAAACGCTAATTTTGTACCAAAAAGTGATACATATTTTTTTGCTGTAGCAACATATGGGGCATTGCCGGGTATTGGTGTACCTATGTTGCGCGATGCCTTGAAAGAAAAAGGGATAGAGCTTCATTTTGGAGGCGGCGCAAAAATGTTTGCTAATTGCGTGTATAAATACAATATGAGCAAACGTGTGGAAAAAATAACCACAAAGAGCAATAACCGCATATCAAGAGTTATTCCTCATATTGTTGCGAAAACAGTAAAGCCCATACGAAGCACAAAACAGTTTACTTTTGACATGTACCAAAAAAATATGATGAAAATTAATGAACTTGCTCTTGAATTTAGCGTCAGTGAGACCTGCGATTTTTGCGGGCTATGCCGTAGCATTTGCCCTGCGAAAAACGTGTATATTTTAGAGGAGAAAACCGCCTTTGGTGCAAAATGTGAAGGGTGCTTGGCTTGCATACAGCGTTGCCCAAAACATGCGATAAACCACACAAAAACGCATGACCGCAGACGGTATAACCATCCAGAAGTTAGTAATGACGAGATATTCTCGTACTATAAGGAGGAGTAAAAATGATATTGTTTACAATTATTTCTGCAAGCATCGCCGTGCTTTTTGCCATTATAGGGCTTTTGTGGTTTTTTGGCAAAGGTGCAAATATGATGAATAGCTACAATGTGATGGACCCTGCTAGAAAAGCACTTATTGACGAAAAAGCGTTTTTGCGTTTTAACGGCAAGGTAACGCTAATAGTTGCGCTTGTAATTGGTGTATGTGCAGCTTTATACCATTTTGGACATACTTGGGCAATGACTGTTGTATTTGCAGCCGTTTTGGTTATGGTTGCGGTTAATCTCGTATCAATGCGCTCTAAACGATTTCGTAAAAAAGACGAAAGCGGCGAGCTGATAGAAGCGGCAAAGCCAACTGAAAAACAAGCCCGTGAGCGCAAAATGAAAATTATTTTCAGCGTTGTTGCCACTGTCGTAATAACCATCCCTGTTTTATGGCTGGTATTTCAAGGAGGCAGGGATATACGGGTAGACTTCCAAGAAGACGCAATAGTAATACGTGGTCTTTACGGCGAAACTATTGAGCATTCGCAAATTAGCAGTGTAGAACTGTTAAGCGAATCCATGACAGAAATTGGGACAGGAGGCCGCAGAATGGGTCACGGCACTACAAACAACCTGCGCGGCAGATTTGGTGCAGGGCAGCTTCACATCCAATATCCCCAGGAAGGTCCAACAATACGGATAAACCGTATTAACGGCACCGCCGTATTTATAAGTTTGCCCACCCCCGAGCAAACCATCGAGCTTTATAATGATATTATAGACGCATTGAGGTAGATAATTATTATTGCAATAAAAAATGGTGCTTACTTTATTTGTAAGCACCATTTTTTATTGTTGAGCCTTTAAAATATCAATCCAAAATCCAAACTCTTACATTGTGGCGGCGACCCCATGCACGCACTTCCGCCATTGTGTCTAAAAACACATCCACTTTGTAACCTCGTATTGCACCGCCACGGTCGCCTGCTATTGCAAAGCCGTAGCCTTCGATATACATACGGGTGTGGAAAGGTATAACATTTGTGTCAACAGCTACAATACCAACAGCCACATGCATTCCGCTTGCTGTAATGCCCCACCATGGATGGTCTGGTGTGCGTCCTGTGCAAGACTCGGACAGGGTGTATGCCGTAGATTCCATTAGCACCATGCGGCTGTATGAAAACACCTCGCCGCTGGCAGAAATATAGTGGTTTGGCGGCAAATCTGCACCGACGTGAACAATTTCTGGCACAGGCGGCTGCAAAATTATTGTATGCGTGCGGTTTGCGCCATGCTCTATTCCAGAAATCCACTCCACATTATAATGTGCTCGTGCTAAGCCGTTTTCGCCTGAGCTATACAGCACTTGCTCGCCTTCTGGCAGGCGGTAGTTTGTAACATATTCACGCCCATAGGGAATTTCAACATATACTTCACGCGGTCCCCATTCAATAGTCAAAAGGTTTACAATTTCGTTTGCATCCGGTTGGCGGCGAGGGTCTGGCTCGTTAAGCAAGAAATTGTAATGGGATGTATTGCTAAAATCTGTTAAAATTGTGGTTAGGGTAGAATTTGGACGGGTGTAAAACCTAAATGGATACCCGTTGTTGTCTATATGGATATAAACTGGACGGGCTCTTTCAATTTCTACCACCAAACCTGGGTAAACTTCGGTGTTAAGTGTGGGGGTTACGATGTCAAATTGATGAAGCTCCACGCCTGCTTGGGCAAGCATTTGGTTTACATTGACGGCTTCAGCGGGAACATTATGTACAAAATCGCCGTCAATGACCAAAACCCCGACATTAGCTCCGTGATAAATGCCGGCTCCTGTTAAAAATATTGCAGCCATGGTAAGAAATGCTGCCAAACTTCGGTAAATTTTTTTTGTCAAAATTAAAACCTCCTAAATAAACGTGCTATACTAATTCTAGATTAAAACCTGTTGTTTGAGGGGGCGAGCCAAAACGCCGAACAAGGCGTTTTGGGTTGGTTTTAGCCACCGAAAAAGAATAGGATTTTAATCAGGATTAGTGTTGCACAAGATTTGTAACATTTGTAATAATTTTTGTAACATTTACATGTTGATATTTAACATAATATCCATTTTATGCCAAACATATACCCGTATTTATGCGAAAAATGAGGTTTGCACTACTTCACCCATGCAAAGACCTCATTTTCATCTTGTAATATATTAACAGCTTCGTAACAATTTGTCAAGGTTTTTTAAAAAAATTTTTAAAAAAAGTGTTGACATAATTGTTTGGATAGTTTATAATAGCTTTTGTTGCACAAAGGAGCTTCAATTACGGCCCGTTGGTCAAGGGGTTAAGACACCGCCCTTTCACGGCGGTAACAAGGGTTCGAATCCCTTACGGGTCAGATGTTAGTAACAATTAGGAATTAGGAATTAGGAATTAGGAATTTTGATAGGCTTTCAATTCCTCGTTCATCATTTCTAATTCCTGATTGTTTTTTGGTGCCATAGCCAAGTGGTAAGGCAATGGACTGCAACTCCATCACCCCCGGTTCAAATCCGGGTGGCACCTTGGTTTAATTTAAAAATCCCCTCTCCGCATTTGCGTTGAGGGGATTTTGTTAAGCAACCACAGACTAACTCCAATCACAATCCTTCTCTCCCTCGTCCTTACGGTGCATTTACCCAAAGAGCGGGCAAATGCACCTGCCGTCCTTTTGGTCGGAAGTATTGGACTGGAGTAAATCTGTGCTTATTTACGGATTAAGCTCGTCAGTAATATCGGGCTGTGTTGCTGGTTGTGCTGTACGTTTGTCAATAAATTTTGCAAAAATTCCAGAAAGCAGCAGTGCCGCCGACACAGCGAAAATAATCGCCGCAATACCCCTAAAATATAGCTGGGCGTCTGCATTATCGCGGGACACACTTGCCATCTCCCAGTCGCCTGTAAACCTTGCTGTGGCTTCTATCCCCATTGCAATTTCATTGTATTCTATATGTTGGCTGTGTGCATAAGCAAACCAAGCTCCGCCAAGCAACACGCCTATTATCCCTAATGTTAAAAGAATATCAGTAATAATTTTTCTCATTATACTTCACCTCTTAAAATATAAATTCATTAAATTTTGTATCCCCCATCGGGGTCGTAATCATCAAATTCGGTTAAAGAGCCGCCTGCGCCGTAGGTTAGCCCCGCAAATCTTTGCCCTGTGGCTTCTATATGCTTTTGTACGTCGGCAGGGTCAATGGTTTTCCATGCTTCTAATAGCTCGCTACAAATATGCTTTGCAGTGTTCAGCATTTCATTTTTTTGGTCATTGCTATCAGCAAAGCCGGCTTTTGTGAGTGCCACATTTACAAAAACGTATAATTCGGCAAGGTCGTGAGAAAAATCTACGCCGAGGTTAAGGTTTCCATAAAGCACCGCTACGCACTCTTTTGCTTTTTGCGAAGCGGCAGAAAGTGCGGTGCTATTCGGTATTGCTGCAATCGCATCATCGATATTTTGAATTAGGAGTTCGTAATTTATGATGGTTAGCTCTAATGGGCTGGCATTATTGACCATTTCTTGCGTAATTTTTCGCATAATTTTACTTGCCCTCCTACCGCACAATTAGAAAGCGTTGGATACGATTGTATAAAGCTAACTGCCCAAAATCTACAAAAATATCTCGAACATGCACCACTTGCCCAAAGGGCTGGTCATCACGTGCTGTCATAATGGCATTTATTATTTGAGTAGTCATTGCATTGTCAAGCGACATCAGCTCCTCGGCGGTTGCTGTGTTTATGTTTGTGCGTACGGACAGGTTACTGCGAACATCAAGCGGCAGGTTTTGCACGATGGCAGGCAGGTTGGTCGGTAGCATCCAACCATTTACCCTTTGGCTATGGTTTACAATTTGTTGCGCTGTTG
>WRBU01000111.1 GCA_009784355.1 Defluviitaleaceae bacterium | reverse complement strand
TTTTCGGCATTATCCTTTCCCCAAACAGCAAGGCTTTTCGCATTGTCAGCCATATCGTCTAAAAGTTGAAAAGCAAGTCCAAAATTTCGCCCGACATTTTCCATTTGTTGCACGGTATCTTCACCTTTAAAAGCACACAATGCGCCCGATGCAAATGCCGCCATAAAGAGTTTTGCAGTTTTGTTGGCATCGATGTATGCAAGTTGTTCGCGGGTCGGGTTTGGCACGTCAATATCCACTGCTTGTCCGCCAATCATGCCGCCAGCCCCAGCATAACGTGCAATTTTGCTCATAGCTTCAAGCATATTCGTTTCTTCGTGCAAAAGGCAAAAATCCGTCATAATTTCGTAGGCAAGATTAAGAAGGGCATCTCCGGCAAGAATTGCCATACCCTCTCCAAAAGCCTTGTGGCTGGTAGGTTTACCACGGCGCATATCGTCGTTATCCATGGCAGGCAAGTCATCGTGTATTAAAGAATAAGTATGTATCATTTCAACTGCAACTGCAAAAGGCAAAGCCGCCTCATTTTCACCGCCAAGCATCTCACACACAGCCAGCAAAATTACAGGACGAAGCCGCTTCCCACCCGTAAAAAGGCTGTATTCCATGGCTTCTTTAAGATGCGAGGGACAATTCAGCTCATCCATATACCGCTTAATTTCATTGTCAATTATTTCAATTTTTTCCGCCAGTTCTGCGCCAAATCCCATTTTACTCACCTTTTTCTAGAATTTCTATTTCTTCATCAAATTGCTGCAATGAAACGCTAGCCTCTGCCAGCAAGCCTATGCCCTCCTTATAAAGCGATAAAGCACCCGACAGTGTTTCGTTTTTTTCAATTTCGTCCACAATTTCGTCCAAGCGTTTCAAATTTTTTTCAAAGTCTTTCATAAAATCACCGCATCTCTCTTTGTATCACTAAAATTTATATGAATTTTTTGCCCGCCTGTTAATGATGCGCCTTGTTTGACGACTCCATTTTCGTCCTCCACCAAAGCAAAGCCACGTTGCAACACTGCTATTGGTGAAATTTTCTCTAATATTTGATGTTTTGCAAGCAAATTCCTCTTTGCGTCTGCAATTTTATAAACAATAGCTTGTTTCAAGCCTTCTTTTGCAAATTCAATTTCAGCACTTCCACGGGCATGATGCTCACGGGCACTTGTCCAAAGTCTATCTTCGGCATTTTTCAAAGCAATTATCATTTGTGTTAAATCGGGAGTTACAATAGTTGCAGCCTCCGTTGGGGTTGCCGCACGTAAATCCGCCGCAAAATCACATAACGAAAAGTCTGTTTCATGCCCAACAGCAGACACAATAGGTATGTTAGAATTAAACACAGCACGTGCTACAATTTCGGTATTAAATGCCTCCAAATCGCCAGCAGAACCACCGCCACGCCCAACTATAATAACATCTGCACCACTTTTAGCATTAGCAAGGGTAATACCCGCCGCAATTTCTTGCGGGGCATTTTCGCCCTGCACCGCAACAGGCACAAGAGTAATTTTTACTGCTGGATTACGCTCACGTATTACCTTTGTCATATCAGCAATAACTGCCCCCGTAGGCGACGTAATGATTGCAATTTTTTCAGGATATTTCGGCAATACACGTTTGTTTTCAAAAACCCCTTCAGCAAGCAATTTTTCTTTTAGGGCATCCAAATCCTGTTTGATAACGCCTTTGCCAACATGCTCCATAAATTCACCAACAAAGCGCACATCGCCTGTTTTTTTATACAGCGACACCCGCCCATAAATACGCACGAAGTCTCCATTTTTTGGTGAAAAGGTCAAATCGTCCGCCGATGTTTTAAACATTACACAATGCATGGAGGCATATTCATCCTTTAAATCAAAGAAAATATGCCCCGCCTGCGAGCGGCTAATCCCCGAAATTTCACCGTCAACCCATAAGCTACTCAACAACATGTCGTCTTCTAAAAGACTCTGCATATATTCAACAATTTTTGATACTTTATATGACTTAATTTGCATCATACCTCTATACCGCCTATATTACGTGCAATTTTACCTAAAATGCCATTAATAAATCTTGGGGCCTCGTCCGTCGAATACTCTTTAGCCAGCTCCACCGCTTCATTTATAGCTATGGAAGTGGTGATGCTGTCAATATAAAGCATTTCGCAAATAGCCAGCCGCATAATAGCTTTGTCAATGCGGGATAAGCGTGCAAAATCCCAGCCTTCGGCATTTTTTCCAATAAGGCTGTCAATCTCTTCTTTGTGCTTCTCAACGCCGCCAAAAACCTCTTGAATATAATCCGGCTCACTAATTTCACTCTCAACAGCATCCAAAGCAAAATGCTCTGCATAATATTCATATTGAGGCTGAACCGTATTAAAATCCAACGAAAAAATTAAAGACAGGACATGTTTTCTATCATTTTTGCGACTCATTATCTTCTGTAGCCCCTTTTTGTGTTTTGTGCGGAATGCTCGGCTTTTTTGTACCGAAGCCCAGCCACGGTAACATTAACCTCTGCAACCTTCATACCTACCATGGTTTCTAATGCCGTAACAATACGCTTTTGCACCTCTTCTGAAACTTTATGAATTTTATATCCAAATTTAACCATAATAGATATATTGACCACTATTGTGCCATCATCTTCAATGCTAACTTTGACTCCCCTTGCAAAATTCTTACTTGCCGCATATATACCCTCTACCTCGTGTGTTGCTGTCCCTGCTATTATCGCTAAAACATCGTTAGAAATACGAATCTCACCTAGACTTGTTCCGTTAGCAAAAACTTCGCTCATTATTTTTCCGCCTTCCAAGTTTATTTTTTAAATTTTATGATAACTATTTATATTATAGCAAAGATTACGAAAGAAGGAAAGCCCATGTTGAAAATAAAAAGAATTTTTACAATATTTTTGGCGGTCTGCATTCTTGTCAACGTTACCGCCCCTTTTTCTGTTTTTGGAGATGATAATTCTGAGTTGCAACCTCTAACTAATCTAGGCTTGAATTCACCTCTTGGCATTGTTGTTTGTGTGTCTACGGGCAAAGTCTTATACGAACACGGAAATATCCATGAAAGAGCGTATCCTGCCAGCATGACAAAGGTTATGACCGCACTTTTGTTGCTTGAAAGCGGAGCAAGCATGGATGACCGCATTTTTCATTCCCGTGAAGCTATATTTGGTTTTAATCGCAATTCTAGCCACATATATATGTCGCCAACCGAAACTCTCACTGTTTCGCAGGCATTGTACGCCATAATGCTGCCCAGTGCAAATGACGTTAGCAACGCAATAGCAGAATTTGTGGCAGGTGATATGGATAGTTTTGCCGCTTTAATGACACAAAGGGCACGTGAATTAGGGGCAGTCAACACAAATTTTACAAATGCTCACGGGCTTCACCATGCCGAGCATTACACCACTTTATACGACATGCATTTAATAATGCGTGAAGCTATACGTCACGAAAAATTTTTAGAGGTTATTAACACATCTCGTTTTATTATTAACCCTACAGAATTGCAGCCAGAACCACGCATAATTGACAATACCAATCTTTTGGTGCGCCCTACAATGCCTCAATTTTCATCAAATATTGTTGGCGGAAAAACGGGATGGACAACTCCCGCAGGGCATAACCTTGTGTCATATGGGCATCAAGACGGTGTGAGGCTAATTTCCGTTGTAATGTCTGCTGAGCGTCGTGATTTTATTTTTAACGACACTCAAACCCTAATGAATCACAGCTTCGCTCAGTTTTCAACTTATGAAATGTTTACATCACAAGATTTCTCTTTTTTTGTTGACCTAACTCAAAGAACATCTCAAGGCACTTTTGTGATAGGTCATTTGCCAATTTTTGCTGAAAGTGACGTTATTTTGCGGCTGCCAAACGGAATAAACCCCGATGACATCAGCATTAGTTATACCTTGCCAGACCGCTTAATTGCCCCTATTTCACAAGGTTTTGCTGTTGGGTATATCTCACTATATTATGGAGAGCGGCTTTTACAAACAACTGCACTACGCACAGCGCATGAAGGCACGCCGCTTGCCGTTTCCGACCTTGTTTCGATTTCATCAGCTCCGATACCATCTCGAAATATTGCAAATATTATATATGGTACAGAAGAATATTTCCCATTGCCTGACTGGCTGACCACCCCAGGGGCTTTTCTTTACGCCGCCGTTGCCGTAATATCCTTATTGCTAACTGCCGCAATAATCAAATTCTTACGCTTCACAAAACGAAAAAAAGCCCGCCGCAATATTTATCGCAAAGGGCATGTTTCTAAAACTTATAAGTACCGTTAAAGGGAAAGTGATTTTTTAAAAAATGTTTTAAAACCGACGTAATCAAGATATTTACTATCATTTTCAAGGTCAAGATAATATTTTCCGCTGTCAATATCCATTGAAAGGCTGTCTAGCGGAAAGCCTTTTTTGCGGAGTTTGTGCGGTTTATCAACCAAATAAAAAGGCTCGGACCAAATATCCTTACCCATATATTCGTGCAATTTGCCTTTTTCGTCCACTAGGCAAATTGCATTTTTATATCTTGCCCTAGCCCTACCGCCCAAATTTGATATGAGCGAAGAATAATGAGCAATCATCATGTCATCATCCATATAATCGCCAATGCCACGAACATTTATACCCGGCTGATGCTCGTCGTCCAGTCCATCAATATATAGTACGCTATCCGCCGAAAACACGGGCATCTGCAAGGCTTTGTGGTATGCCAATGCTTTAATTCTTGCATTTTCCAACGGACTGTTACCGTGTTCTTCCACATGTATTTTAGGCGCGTTAACATCCGCAAGGCTCAAAATTTCTATGCCAAGATTGATGGTTTGCTTTTGCATAAATGCAATTTTTGCGGCATTTGTTGTCCCATAAACTATTTTCATACCATTTCCCGCCTTTGGATGCAATTTGC
>WRBU01000110.1 GCA_009784355.1 Defluviitaleaceae bacterium | reverse complement strand
GGCTCGGTTATACCTAATGAACAAAATATGATGAAACTCTGTGAAATCGCTGAAAATATTGAAAAAAAGTACGAGATTGAAGATATAATGGTGTCTGGCGGAAATTCATCCTCTCTCAATATGTTAGCGGATGGTAGGATGCCTGCGAAGATAAACAATTTACGTCTTGGCGAGTCTATTGTATGTGGGCTGGAAACCGCCTATGGGAAACCATTTGGTGGGCTTGTTCAAGATGTGGTAATTCTTGAAGCGACTGTTATCGAAATTGCAAAAAAGCCCTCTATGCCAGAGGGCGAAACGAATATAAATGCTTTTGGCGAAACTGTAAAATATATTGACAGCGGCGAGCATCTGCGGGCAATTTTGGCAGTAGGAAGGCAAGATACGAATTATGAAGGGTTGACACCGAGAGATGAGGACGTTTTCATTATTGGCGCAAGTTCCGACCATCTTATTGCGGACATTACTAATGCAAAGCAGTTGCAAGTAGGAGATACATTGACTTTTTCGTTATCTTATGGGGCAATTTTGGCTGGATTTACCAGCAAGTATGTTGACCGTGAATATATTTGATTATTAAAACAAAGGAGGGAAAGCATCATGTTGAAGTACATAGCTGCAAAAAACATGCATAGGGGCAAACCCACAGACTGGCTAGACACCATTCATCACTTTTCGTTTGCCCAATATTACAATCCAAATAATATGAATTTTGGCTCACTTCGGGTGCTTAATGATGATTTAATTGCTGGGCATTCAGGATTTAACACGCATCCGCACAAAGACATGGAAATTGTGTCATATTTGGTAGAAGGCGCACTTACACACAGAGACTCCATAGGCAATGAGGGCGTTATAAGGCGCGGAGAGGTGCAATATATGAGTGCTGGACGAGGCATTTATCATTCTGAAATAAACGAGGGTGCGGAAACGGTTAGATTGTTGCAGTTATGGATACTTCCAAATGCTAAAAATCTTGAGCCTAATTATGGTGAATATAAATATAAATGGGAAGAGCGTGAAAATAAGCTACTTCACTTTGTTTCACCGCAAAATGGTAGCGCATGTGTTAAACTTCATCAAGATGTAAATTTATATGCAACAGAACTTGAGAAGGGGAAAACCCTTGATTTTCCCTTGCCCAAAGATAGACAATGCTACATTGTGCAAATTGAAGGTGCTTCGCTTATAAATGGCGTATTATTGGAAGAAAGAGATGCACTTGAGGCAGTCGAAGAAGACTTAAAGATAGAAGCAACAACAAGCCTATCCCACTTGCTATTTATAGAAATGGGAACAAACAATAACCACGCGTAGCCCAAAATTAAGGAGGAAAATTATGAGTGATTTTTACAAAATAATGGAAAACAGGCGCAGCATACTTCGATTAAGCAAAGAAGCTCTTATTTCGCAAGAAAGACTGGAAGAAGTTGTGGGCAATGCCTTAAAATTTACCCCCACTGCTTTTAATGGTCAAGAGCAAAGGCTTGTGTTGCTTATGGATAAAAAACATGACTGGTTTTGGAATTTGGTGAAATCAACACTTAAAGCCATTGTGCCTGCTGAAAATTTTCCTAGTTCGGAAGACAGAATTAATGGATTTTTGGGTGGAGTAGGCACAATTTTGTTTTATCAAGATACTGCCGTTACAAAAGGGCTTCAAGAGACTTTTCCCATATATAAAGACAATTTTCCTATATGGGCAATGCAATCTAGCGGGATGTTAAAATATACTCTTTGGACAAGCCTTGTTAAGGAGGGCTATGGTGCAAATATACAGCATTATACTGAGCTAATAGAGGCAGAAGTAAATGAAGAGCTAAACATAGACTCGAATTGGAAAATGGTGGGGCAACTTTCTTTTGGCAAGGCGGCACAAAGCCCAAATCCAAACAAAACATTTGAACCCATCGAAAACCGCCTGATAGTGATTAAATAACTTGTAGCACATTATGTTATTTCTCTTAATGGTAATAAAGGCAAAATTTCTAGCACGATTTTGCGTGGTGTTTTATTTTCAGTTGTGATTGTTATGTCGGCAGCTCCTTTGTAAAGGTGCTGCCGATTTTTAAGGATTTCTTCAATGTGCAAAAGCTGACCTCCTGCAAGCAGAGGGCGGGAATTATCTCTTAAAAGCCTAGAATAAATGGATTGTGGAGTAGCGTGGAGATATATAGCAATAGATGTTTGCCGTATAATTGAAATATTTTCGGGGTTTAGCACAACTCCGCCGCCCGTCGAAATAACAACCCCGTTCATTTGTAGGATTTTTTTACATAGATTATTTTCTAAAACTCGAAAATGCTCCTCACCAAACTTTTCAAAAATTTGGACTATAGGTATATCCTGTTCTCGCTCAATTTCTGCATCCATGTCAAAAAAACCCATATTGAGGGTTTTTGAAAGAAGTTTGCCAATAGTGGTTTTGCCCGCACCCATCATACCGATTAAGGTTATGTTTGGCTTCATTATCTATCGTGGCGCGGGTTACGGGATACAATCACGCTTGCCTTTGCAATAGCAGCTATAATGTCTACATCGAATTGGTTTTGAAGATTGCTAATTTTCGTGTAAAGCTCACCCTTTTTAGTAACCACGTATTTTGTGGGCAGGGCGTTTAGCGCAATAGCCAAAATATCCATTACACAGTTGTCGCATTGACATGCGTTAAGCCCGTCTAACACCGACCTCAACATATCACCAACACAGGCTTCCATATAATTTTTGATTTCTAAATCTTGCACATTAATAACGGATTGATTCTGCATATTAATTTTCTCCTTTATTATATTATAATATCTAATAAAATTTCATTTACAATATTTTTGGGTAAAGTTACATTCCATAATACTTCAAAAGACCTAACGGCTTGGAAAACGAGCATTGACTTACCGTCAAAGGCTTTAATGCCGAAATTTTCCGCACTTTTTATCCAAGAATTATTTTTAGGATAATTCATATCAAAAATGCACTCAAAGTTTTTTAACTGATGAAGAGGTGCAATGGCTTCCAACTCATCAAAAGAAGCAGGGGTAGCATTTATAAGCAAACTGCCACCATGGTTACTTAAAGGTTTGCGGTGCAATAATGAAATATTTTTACATCCCAGCTGCTCCAAAGCGATTTTTGCCGCTTTTGCCGCTCCGCCATTTCCTAAAATTGTAGCAGACTTAATGTTTTGGACATTATGGCGGCGTAAAGTCTCCAAAACGCCGTATACATCGGTATTATATCCGACATAACCCTGCGGCATGTGCTTTAACAGATTGACTGCGTTGGTGTTTTGGGCAGATGCGTCAAGCGTAGCAAGATGCGGTATAACAGCAATTTTGTGAGGTGAGGTAATGTTAAGCCCAACAATGCCCATGTTATAAGCACCTTTAACAGCCGATGCCAAATTTGCTTGTTGAACATTAAAGCACGTATATACCATATCTACGCAAAGTTTTTTTGCAAAAAAGTTGTGTATTTGCGGAGAAAGACTGTGTGATGTATCTGCGCCAAAAAGCCCGGCAAGGCGTGTTTTTCCGCTAATTGTCGCCATAACCGCTTCTCTTATACGTGTGCATAATAATTTTTTCAGGAACACGCTTTAATTTTACCTGCCATTCATCCCTGTCTGCAACCCGCTTGGTCAAGATGGTGTAAATGCCGGCACGGTTTCCAACCCAACAGTCAGTAAAAATTTGGTCGCCTACAAGAATAACTTTTTTGCGGGTTAGCCCCATCATTTTCGTCAGCGTCCAAAGTCCGTAAAGCCTTGGCTTTTTTGCTCGCCAAATGCTGGGGTAGCCCAAATCTTCGTTAAAAAGTTTAACACGCTTTTTGCTGTTATTGGACAAAAACCCAACTTTAAAGCCTTTTTCGACAAGACCACGCAAAAAAGCGGTAGTTTTTTCGCAAGGCTTTTCAACATCAAATGTGGCAAGTGTGTTGTCGATGTCAAAAATTACACCACGTACTCCAGCAGTGTAAAATGCGTCATAGTCTATTTCAAAAACAGAATTAACCGTCTGGTCTGGAAAAAAATTCCTATCAAAAAAATTGATTATAGCTTTTTTCATTTCTACTGTAAATGCAGGTCTACCTCAAAAACCTGCTCTCCTTCCAAATGTATTGGCATACAAATCAGTTTGCTGTCGGGTTTTATAAAATTGTAAACATCGCCTTGTGTGCCTTTATAGAAAGTAGGTGTCGTAATATCCACTTTTGTACCATGACTAAAAAGTGCGCTCGCAGCATTGCCGCTTATCATATTGCCAATTTCTTTTACAGCAGAAATAGCCATGTCATCAAGCCCTACAACCTCAAAACCCATCATAATTTTTGAAGCAAGATAAATACCGCAACTTTCGTCCATGGTAAAAATAACTTCGCCTTTTAAATCACCTATAATTCCGACTATAACGGAAATCTCTTTTGAAACATATGGTGCATTTTTTACAAATACTTTACCTAATTTTCCGCCATTGCCTGCGACCATTTGCAAAGTATTTTGCGCACCTTGCACAAAAGAGTTCACGTTTTCAACTTTCAAAGTCAAATCAACTCCTTTCAAAAACATATTAATAATTGTACCACAAAAAATATATTTCTGCAATTTTTAATTTCTAGCAACCACCTCTCCCCCTCCTCTTGGTCGGAAGTATTGGATTGGAGTAAATCTGTGCTTACCTAGGTTGTGCAATTATTATAATATCCGTACCTTGGGGCAACGACAGTCCCTGAGGAATTTGGCTGTATGCCACAAAGTCTGTTTCGCCTTCAGCATCAAATTCATCCCCAAAACGTACTCTTGCGTTAAAGCCTGCCTGCTCCAAGACCCTTGTTGCCGCTTCTATTGGAAGCCCGACAACATTCGGTACAGCAAAAATCGTATGGTCTTCATTATTCTGTAAAGTTAATATCATTGTGACATTTCCAGTAACAGTTGCGCCTGCCGG
>WRBU01000109.1 GCA_009784355.1 Defluviitaleaceae bacterium | reverse complement strand
CTTTCCCAGTAAACGTTGCTGAAGTTAACACTACTGGCAGAGCAACTTACTCAAGAGCTGCTGTATTGTACGCTGCTAATGATGCTGCTGCACAACTTGGTTTTGGACAATAATTTTGTTAAATCATAAAGAAGGCGGGTTCTTGCCCGCTTTCTTTTTTTGTTATCAACCAAAAACTCCCGCCCTGTCTAAAATCACAAAAATCCGTAGCATATCCATAGACAAATCCAAACCTTTCTCATTGCCTTGTAAATGACCTTCTTCTACCAGCATTGCTATTGTAGGGCGAGCCCATTGGGGCATTTCAGGGATGGCGTTAAAACGAATGGGGCAACAAGGTGGTTGCGGGTCTATGGGTTCTTCAGGGATAAATGGGATGCCGAGATAGGCTAGGATGCCTTTGGCAAGAGCGGATGCTATTTCAGGTCGGTCACTGCGCAAAATTTCTGCATCAAGGGCAGTTTTGGGTGCATCTATGAAGGCAAGCTCGACCAAAATGGCAGGCATGTTTGTCCAGCGTATTACGGCAATGTCGTCTCTGCGCCAAACACGGCGGTTACGAAGCCCAATTTCTTCCGAATAAATATCTTGCACGGTTTGGGCAAAAGTTTGAGAATCCTCCCTGTAAAATAGGGTTTCGGCACCCGTACCGCCGCCTGCATTGGTGTGAATTGATACAAAATAGTCCGCACCCCAGCTATTTGCATCTTGCCAACGAGCATTGATGGCAGAGTTATTATTATGCCCTAAATTTGTGTGCAGGGTAGGGCGGGAAAGGCGAACTTCAAGCCCATGACGGCGCATTATTTTTCCCAACAAAAGTGCCACTTCAAAAGTTACATCCTGTTCTCTCATGCCATTGCCGACAGCCCCCGTGTTAAAGTCGCTGTAATTGTGACCAGCGTCGATATAAATCTTTTTCATTTTACTCCTCCTAAATTCATATTATAGATGTTATACTTGAAAACCCTTTAACACTTCGTGTTAGCGTTTTCAAGTTAATTCACTATACTAATATTATATCATAAAACATACTAACATTTAATCACATGTTGGGTAACCACAGGCTTATTTGGGCTTCACTATACTGCCAGTTTATGCTATAATTGATTTGAGGTGAGAAAGTGGGGAAGAAATTAATTGTTGCGGAAAAGCCCAGTGTCGGGCGAGATATTGGGCGTGTTCTTGGGGTAAGCAGCAAGGGCGACGGTTTTATTTTTAATGAGCGTTATATTATTTCTTGGGCTATTGGGCATTTGCTAACATTGCTTGAGCCCGAGGATTATGACCCTGCGTTAAAACGCTGGACTGTGGAGAGTTTACCAATTATCCCCAAAGAAATACGCACAAAGCCCGTTAAAAAGACGGCGGCACAGCTACGAACGCTTGTTAGGCTTATGAAAGATAATGAAGTAAGTAATATTATTTGCGCAACAGACAGTGGGCGTGAGGGAGAGTTGATTTTTAGGTATATTTACGCCCACGCTAAATGCCGCAAGCCTGTGGAGAGGCTTTGGATTTCCTCAATGACGGACGAGGCTATACAGACTGGCTTTGCCAACCTACGACCCATGGCAGATTATGACAATTTATACAATTCTGCCAGATGCCGTAGTTATAGCGACTGGCTTGTGGGTATTAATGCCAGCCGTGCGTATTCAATTACAACTGGGGCGAATTTATCTGTTGGTCGGGTGCAAACGCCCACACTGGCTATGATTGTGGATAAACAAGCAGAAATTGACAGCTTTGTGCCGCAGGACTATTGGGAAGTACACGCCGAATTTTTAGCAAAAAATGGTCAATATACTGCTCTGTGGCACGACAACGTAGGGGCGGCTAATAGTCGCCCGCATTCCCGTTTGAATTCGCACGAAAAAGCCAAAGAAATTGCCGAAAAAGTAAAAGGCAAAATTGGGAAAATAGAATCTATTGAAAATGAACAAAAACGCACGCCACCGCCTCTTTTGCATGACTTGGCAGACCTGCAAAGAGAAGCAAATCAGCGTTTCGGCTTTTCTGCGTCTAAAACTTTAAGTGTGGCGCAGGATTTGTACGAGAAACGTAAGGTTATTACATACCCTAGGACGGACAGCAGGCATCTTTCGCCTGATATGCCTCTTGCCCCTGTCATTGGGGGATTGGCTCGCAATGTTTTGTATAGTCAATACGCAGCCTACGTGCAATCACTTGGCAAACTGCCCATAACTAAACGGATTGTTGACGCAAGCAAAGTTAGCGACCACCACGCCATTATACCCACGGGCAAAACGGCAAATAACCTTACTGCCGACGAAGCCAAAATTTTTGACCTTGTAGCAAGGCGTTTTTTAGCAGTATTTTATCCGCCATACGTGCAAGATATTACTGAGGTTTTAACTGTGGTTTACGGAGAGAACTTTTTGTCCAAAGGCGTAGTTGTTGTGGAGCTAGGATGGAAAAATTTGTATAGCGAAAATGAAAAGAATGAGAACTTGCCGAAATTAGCACAAGGCGAGGAAGTAAAAGCGGCAAAAGTTGAAGTAAAGGCGAAAAAAACTCAGCCGCCAAAACCCTATACGGAAGCGACATTGCTATCTGCAATGGAAAATGCAGGCCGCACTGTGGAAGACGAGGAAATTGCAGCGCATATGAAGCAAAACGGGCTTGGAACGGCAGCAACAAGGGCGGCTATTATAGAAAGACTGCTTGCTGTAGGCTATATTTTACGAAAGGGAAAGGCTTTGATACCTACGGAAAAAGGAAAGGTGCTCATTAGCATTTTGCCGCCCGAAATAACATCTGCAGAAACAACGGGGCGTTGGGAAAAGGGTCTACACAGTATTAATGATGGAAGAATGGAGCCTGCCCGATTTATGGGTAGCATTGAAAAATTTGTGCGTTATCTGGTTGATAATGCAAAAAACAGCGGTATTGCGGCGTTTCCAAAAGAAGAAAGAACTTATGCGAAAAAAGGCAATAAAAAAGCCGCAAGTCTAGGTCTTGGCAAATGTCCTTTGATGTCTTGCGGCGGGGGTATTTTGGAAAACAGTAAGGGCTATTACTGCGGCAACTGGAAAAGCGGATGCAAATTTACAATTTGGAAAAACGAGATGCGACGATATAACTACGAGCTGACCCCGCAGGATGTTGCAAAGATTTTAAGCGGTACTCGGATTGAAATTGCGATAACCCTGCCCGACACCCACGAAAAAGCTACTGCGCAATTAGTTTTGGATGTGGAATCTGCAACTATGTTGCGTATTGTCAACCTAGTACGATTAAAGAGCTAATCGCATAATTTCCTCATAGCTTTCATCGTCTTCGACCTCAATTTCGCCCGTATATTCAAAACCAAGACTACCGTAAAATTTGGGTGTAATCTTGCTTTTGGGGTCAGTGCCGGTGTAAAAAGCATTTGCCTTTCCGTGTTTGCCTGCCTTTGCTTCTGCAATCAAAAGCTCCATGGCTGTTCTTCCGTAACCCTTGTTTTGATGTTTTTCATCAATCATATTACGTAGAAGGAAGTAAAAAGGCTGACCATTGTTGTTGATAGAAGAAATAAAACAGGCTGGGGGATTATACAATGCCATTATAAACCCGACAGGAGTATCATTATGACAAATGGCGTACACAATAGGCTCTTGCCCGTATTCCGAACGATAAGCAAAAGCCTCGGCTAAACTCCAACTATTAGGGGCAACAAGCTCGGGGTCTGCCTTCATTAACCATACGATACTCAAGTTTTTGGATGTTATTGGCTGCAATGTTATCATGAGTCAGTCTCCGATTTATAGTCCTCACGAGTAACGCCGTAAAAAACTACATCCTGCAATTTGCCTTTCACCATTTCGGCTTGCTTTGCTGTGCCTTCGTATTTCATGCCAGCTTTTTCCATAACTCTGCCAGAAGCTGGGTTGTTTGTGTAATGGCGTGCTTCCACACGGTTTAGCTGTAATTTTTCAAAACACAATTTTACAATGGCATCTAATGCCTCTCCCATGTATCCTTTGCCCCAAAAATGGCGGTTTAGTGCGTAGCCAAAACTTGCTTTGCTGTGCGAGGGTTTTAAAATAATATCTATGCCGCCTATCATTTTGCCGCTTTCTTTTAGCTCTATAACCCACTTTCCAGGGGCAGACCAATAGTGGTTAAAAATAGAAGCATAGGCTTCTTCAAATGTAGAAAGCCCCGCCCATATCAAAGTTTGAGTAACCTCGGGGTCTGATGCGTACTCTAAAAGGTCTGCAGCATCTTCGGGCTTTGCTTTGCGAAGAATAAGGCGGTCAGTTTTTATATTTTCGTGGGCGTACAGTACCTCATTGTAATTTTTAACCATTTTTAATTACTCCTTTGTGCTAATGAAATTATACCGCTTAACAGCCCCTCTTCATAAAGAGGAGTAGACGCTATTAGTTTTCCCTGCTTGTCTGTGATAAACGCACCGCCATGATAGAGAGTGAGCTTGCATATGTAATTCGACATTAGGGCTACTGCACCTACTTGTGAGAGCTTCCTCTCGTAATGCGGCCAAAAACGCTTGTCCCAATCCTGTTGCGGGTCTATGTAAACAGCTTTGCTAAAGCAACATGCGACAGGGCATAGCACCATGTCTAGCTGTTCGGCGAAGGCGATGTGGGTAATATCAAAAATATCTTCATGTATCAAGAAACCCATTTTACCCCATGGAGTGTGAAGGGTAGGATAATTATCTCCAACGCCATAATTTGGCGGTGCATTTGGCAATGACCAGCTGTCGGAAATGGCTCGGTAATGAAGCACCACTTCGCCAAGGTCGTTTATCATGATGGCAGAATCGTAGAGCATTAATCCATCCCGCTCTAAAAAGCCAAGTGCAACCCAAATTTCATGGTTTTTTGCGGCGGCTTGAATTTCTTTTATATAGGGTGATTCAAGGGGTACGGCGAGTTTAACATCTCTGTGGAAATTATTTGACAGATTGACACCAGAAAGAGCCATTTCTGGGAACAAAACAAGCTCTGCCTTGTCCGAAACGGCTCTTTTAATGTTGTTAACAATAGTTT
>WRBU01000108.1 GCA_009784355.1 Defluviitaleaceae bacterium | reverse complement strand
TGTATGATTTTGACGGCAACGGCATACCTGATATTTTTGTTAATTTTATAGCGGTTCAACATGTTCAACAAATAGGTATTTATAATATATACCGTTATATGGGCGGCGAATATAGGCTTTTGGAGCAAAGAACGGTGATGCTTGACGGTCGGGTTCTTCCTTATGTGAACATAGGGCATGATTTTAGGGTGTTTACAGATGACCTTGGGCGTTTGATTGCGTTTAGTGAACCTAGCTTTGTATTTGATGGTGCTTATCATCATCTTGTTTTTGATGGCGAGAAGGCAATTTTTAACAGAATATTGGAAGATACGCCAAATGAAGGCGTTGCGTGGGAAGAATACGTTGAGGCATGGCGGATATGGTTTGAGCATCACTGGTCTGTGTGGGAGATTGTTGAGGAAATTTCACTACATGCTCACGTGCAAACGGACAGTTGGCTTGACCACAGCCCAACAATTTTTGGCACAGATATTAGCTTGACACTGATGCATCCTTTTGACGAATTGCGGGACGAGATGATGGTGTATTTAATATATAATAGGTGATTTGGTGATTGTATGTTTTTGATAGTTGGGCTGGGCAACCCCGGCAGACAGTATGCGGCGACACGGCATAACATGGGCTTTGAGGTTGTTGACAAGCTGGCGCATGACTGGGATGTTAAAATAAAGGCGAGCAAATTTGACGCATACAGCGGCGAAACTTTTATAATGGGGCATAAGGTGGTGCTGGTGAAGCCCACCACCTACATGAACCTTTCTGGGCGTGCTGTGCGGGATTTTGTGCGTTTTTTTAAGATGCCGCAGGAAGATTTTGCCTCAAAGTTGATTATTGTTTACGACGACACGGACTTGGCTTGCGGCAAAATACGTGTGCGTGTGCGGGGCAGTGCCGGCGGACATAATGGTATGAAAAATATATTGTATACCCTTGAAACAGAGGACTTTGTGCGTGTGCGCATTGGGGTTGGCAAACGCCCTGAGGGGTGGACGCAGGCGGATTATGTGCTTTCACGCTTTGGCAAAGATGAAGAGGATGAGGCGGTGCGGGGCATTATTGCCGCCGCAAAGGCTGTGGAGGATATAATACACCATGGGGTGGATTTTGCAATGAATAAACATAACCCCGCACAAAAACCGTTGTTGTAGGGGCGGACACGAGCATTGCGTTAGCAATGCGGGGCCTGCCGCCCGCATTCCGACTGGGAGGTGGATTTGGCAAACTGTCAGCTTCTGCGGGCGGCTAATAGCCGCCCCTACAAGGCGCAATAATCATCCAAAATAAAACGGAGAGTAGTAGTGGATAAGACTAGATTTTTGGACCCCTTAAAACAAATTGAGAGTTTTAACCAAATTTTGGGGGAATTAACAAAAAAAGGAGCAACGTCGGCTCTTTGTACGGGTACGGTGGACGGGCAAAAGAGCCACTTGTTGTGGGCTTTTGCGCAAGACTCTTTTGCAAACCGCCCTTTTGTTGTGCTTACCCACAGCGAGGCAAGGGCAAAAGAAATTGCCGCAGACCTTGGTTTTTTTGCAGGTGATGTGTTATATTTTCCTGTGCTTGACTTTATGGCGGGGTATGTGGACGTTGCGAGCAAGGATGTTTTGCGCCAGCGGCTTTTTGTGCTGGATGCCTTGATGCAGGGAGGTACACAGCCCCTTGTGGCGACTATGGAGGCATTGACGGCGGGGATAAGCCCGCCTGATACGCTTGCGAAGGCTGTAATAAAAATTGCCGATGGGGATGAAATTAATTTAACCCAGCTTGCAGGGCGGCTTGTAGACATTGGGTACGAAAGGGCACAGCAGGTCGAAGGGCATGGGCAATTTGCAATTCGTGGCGGCATTGTTGATATTTTTTGCCCTCTTGCCGCATACCCCGTGCGCATTGAGCTTTGGGGGGACGAGGTGGACTCCATACGCTTTGTTGACCCCCTTACCCAGCGTTCTATTGATGGGGAAAAGCCCGCAGACATCCAATTCTTCCCAATGAAAGAATATTTTGGCGGTGAGCCGTCAAGTCTTTTTGACTACCTGTCAAAGAACACCATAATTTTTGTGGACGAAGCAAACCGCTGTGCGGTGCGGCTTGACGAAATGCAAACCGAGCGCACACTCTTTTTGCAAGACCTTATTGAAAAAGGGCGTATTGCCCCCGAAGATATTGCAAAGAGCTTTGACTACCCCGACATTGTTAGGCTCGCCGAAGCCTTTGACGTGGTGATGTTCAACCTCATGGCGCAAAGTGTAAGGGATTTTAAACCCAAGCTAATTGCCCATTTTGAGGGCAAGGCAGTAACGACATATGCGGGGCGAATTGACCTTTTGGCAGAAGATATTGACTATTTTTCCACACAGGGGTATGAGGTTTTTTTGCTTGCGCCAAGCGAGGCAAAGGCGGCGAGGTTGCGAGAGGACATCAATTACAGCAATGTCCACATTATGGCGGGGGATATTGCAAATGGCTTTGAATACCCGCAGGCAAAATTTGCGGTAATGCCCTTTGCAGACAGTGCCGCCGCACCAAAAAGAAAGAAAACCCGCAGTCTGAAACGCAAAAAAGGGCTTGCAATAGAGCATTTTACAGACCTTAACACAGGCGACTATGTTGTGCATGACAGTCTTGGCATAGGGCAGTTTTTGGGGCTGGAAAAAATTGCTATTGACGGCTTTTTCCGTGATTATTTAAAAATTGGGTATCGTGGCGAAAGTAATCTTTATGTTGCCGTAAACCAAATGGACGTACTGCAAAAATATATTGGCGGCGAAAATGCAAAGCCCCAGCTTTCCCGCCTTGGCGGGGATGCGTGGACAAAGACCAAAGCAAGAGTACGGGCAGAGGTGGAAGAAGTGGCAAAAGAGCTTGTAGAGCTATACGCCAAAAGAGAAGCCGTGCAAGGCTTTGCCTTTGAAAAAGACACCGTGTGGCAAACAGAATTTGAAGACAGCTTCACCCACGAAGAAACAGACGACCAACTACTCGCCATAGAAGATGTAAAAAGGGACATGGAAAACCCACGGGTAATGGACAGGCTTGTTTGCGGTGATGTGGGCTACGGCAAAACAGAAGTGGCTATACGTGCGGCATTTAAGGCGGTAAACGACCAAAAGCAAGTTGCCTTTTTATGCCCCACAACCATTTTGGCACAGCAGCATTACAACACCTTTGTGCAACGCATGAAAGACTACCCCATAAATATTCAAGTTGCAAGCCGCTTCCGCTCTGCAACCGAAACCAAAAAAATCCTTGCTGACGTGCAAAGCGGCAAGGTTGATATATTGATAGGCACACACCGCCTGCTTTCCAAAGACGTTACATTTAAAAACCTCGGGCTTATTGTGGTGGACGAAGAGCAACGCTTTGGTGTAATGCATAAGGAAAAGCTAAAGCAAAACTGGGCAAATGTGGACGTGCTTACCCTTACGGCAACGCCCATTCCACGCACGCTTCACATGTCTTTGGCGGGTATAAGGGATATGTCTATTTTAAACGAACCCCCCTTGGAGCGTCAGCCGATACAAACCTATGTAATGGAATATTCCCCCGAAATGGTGCGCTCTGCCATCAACCGTGAGCTTGCTCGTGGAGGGCAGGTGTATTACCTTCACAACCGTGTGCAAAATATTGCAGACACTGCCGCAAAGGTGCAAAAATTAGTACCCGAAGCCACTGTGGCATATGCCCACGGACGCATGAATGAGCGTGAGCTTGAAAATATAATGATGGACTTTATAGACGGCGAAATTGATGTGTTGGTATGCACCACCATTGTGGAAAGCGGGCTTGACATACCCAATGTAAACACAATTATAATACAAGATGCCGACCGCCTAGGGCTTGCACAACTGTACCAACTGCGGGGCAGGGTAGGGCGAAGCGGGCGAAGCTCCTTTGCATACCTTATGTACCAAAAAGACAAGGTGCTGACAGAAGTAGCAGAGAAACGCCTGCAAACTATACGAGAGTACACCGAATTTGGCGCAGGGTTTAAAATAGCCATGCGGGATTTGGAAATTAGGGGTGCGGGGAATATGCTGGGGGTCAGCCAACACGGGCATATGGATGCCGTGGGGTATGACATGTATTGCAAATTGCTTGACACAGCCGTGCGAGAGCTTCGTGGCATGGAAATGCCAAATGACTTTGAAACCACAATAGACCTTAATATTGACGCTTTCATCCCCGCAAGCTATATCGCACACGAAAACACAAGGCTGGAAATTTACAAAAAAATATCACATATTGCAACCCTTACGGACTATTATGACATGCAAGAAGAAATGGAAGACCGCTTTGGCACATTGCCGCCCACGGCGCAAAATTTGCTTGACATTGCTTTGTTAAAAGCCCGTGCAAATGCCGCTGATATAATAGCGATAAAACAAACTGCCACCAATGTCAAAATTATTTTTAAACAAGACGCAAAAGCAGACCCACTGCAAATATCAAATGTGGTGCAACGCTCGGGGGGTGTGTTAAAATTCACCCTTTCCACCACGCCTTTTTTGACATACAAAACCAAAGAAAACGAAAGCGTAATAGCCCCCATTTCCGACATAATTTCGGTGCTATCGTAGGGGCGGTTTTTAACCGCCTGCTGAAACTGACGACTTGTCAAATGCATGTTTCCAACTGAAAGCTCCAGCAGGCGGTTAAAACCGCCCCTACAAGTACAGCACAAATATCTAATTCCCCTATATGTATTTCTGCTGTCATGCTGTACATGCTGTCATTTTAACAATATAAAAAAGAGGTAAACATGGAATTTGATTTAATACAAATTATTATAATATGCGGGCTTGTGTTTTTGGGCGGGTTTGTTGACAGCATTGCTGGCGGCGGCGGGCTAATTACGCTTCCTGCCTATGTTTTGGCTGGTGTGCCAATGCATATGGCTCTTGGCAGCAACAAATTCAGCTCTACCTTCGGCACGGCTTTTTCTGCTTTTAATTTTTTACGTAATGGTAAAGTTTATATTAAAGCAATACCTATTTCTGTTGTCATGGCACTTGGCGGCTCTGCCGCAGGG
>WRBU01000107.1 GCA_009784355.1 Defluviitaleaceae bacterium | reverse complement strand
GTCCGCAAATTCAATTCCTCTTGCATCCGTTTCTGTTAAGATTTTGCCCCGTTGCCCAGCCAAAAAAGTATCGTACTTTGCCTCCAGTCCAATAATGCCTTGATTATCAATTCCTACAAAGCCGATTACTTGTGCGGCGAGCCCATTAAATGGGTAGATGCGCTGTACATCTTCGTCAATAATAATACCGGGTATATTAAGCCGCCTTAATTCATTTGCAATTTCCAAGTCAACATGGCTCTTTATTCGCTCCAATGCCACACGGCGGTTTACTTTGGTCAATACCTCGTCAAAATCCATATCAAGAGCATTTGCTAATGTCGTAGCTACCAGCTGGGCATCTTGTACCTGCGCCCTAATAACGCTTATGGTAGCAACTGTTTGGGTAACAGCCAAGCCAACCCCGTTTCTGTCGTAAATATTTCCTCGGTCTGGGCGTATTAGCCTATCCCTAGTATGTTGTTCGTACGCTCTTTTTTGCAAAAGCTCTCCATGCACCGTTTGTATGTATATCAACCGCCCAAACAACCCCACAAATGCCAATACAAACACCGACATTATAAACAGCAGTTTGCGGCGCATTGCCATTGTGGTTTTAAAGCCTGTTTTGTTACGTAGCCTCTTCATAAAACAACCCCCCTTGCTAAATTTTACGACATTAAAGGGGAGCTTATGCTATTAATTCGCAAAAAAGAGGTCGAGCAATTAAAGCCCGACCCCATGTTTTTTCATATCTACGTTTCCGCTTGGCAAAAATGTTATGCCCTCTTCTTCTAGCTTTTGACGGCGCAGGCTGGCGTAGATGTCGTAGCCTGTTATTTCTCCATTGGCTTTTACTACTCTTTGCCATGGTAGGTCTTCGGGGCATCGTGCCATTGCCCAGCCTACTTGGCGGGCGGCTCTTGGGTTTCCCAGCGCGCGGGCTATTTCTCCGTAAGAAGCAACCTTGCCGCACGGAATTTGTGCGACAAGGTCGTATACTCGTTGGTTAAATGTTTTTTCCATATTATTTAGCCACAGCCATGTGTTGTATGAGGTCGACAACTTTACAGCTATATCCCCATTCGTTGTCATACCAGCTAACGAGCTTTACAAAGGTGTCGTTTAGCATAATGCCAGCCTTGGCATCAAAAATGCTTGTGGCACACTCGCCAATAAAATCACTGCTTACCACATCATCTTCAGTATACGCCAAGATGCCTTTCATTTCGCCTTCTGCCGCCGCTTTTACGGTTGCTTTTATATCTTCGTATGAGGCAGACTTTTCTAGCTTAATTGTAAGGTCAACCACAGATACATTTAAGGTTGGCACACGAAACGCCATGCCTGTCAACTTGCCGTCGAGCTCAGGAATAACCTTGCCAACAGCCTTTGCAGCACCTGTGGAGCTTGGGATAATATTGCCGCCAGCCGCCCTACCGCCTCTCCAATCCTTTCCGCTTGGACTATCCACAGTTTTTTGTGTGGCAGTAACAGCGTGTACGGTAGTCATTAAGCCTTCCAAAATACCGTATTTGTCGTGCATTACTTTTGCAATGGGTGCTAGGCAGTTTGTTGTGCAGCTTGCGTTTGAAACGATGTCTGCCCCAGCATATGTGTTGTGATTTACCCCCATAACATACATAGGAGCATCGGCAGACGGGGCGGAAATAACAACCTTTTTTGCGCCGCCCTTAAGGTGAGCCGAAGCCGCATCAATAGTAGTGAAAACGCCCGTACTTTCTACGATATATTCCGCACCGCATTTACCCCACGGAATTTCTGCAGGGTCTTTTTGGGCATGGACACAAATTGTCTTTCCATTTACAATCAGCTTGCCGTCTTTTGTGGAAACCTCGCCGTCAAAACGCCCGTGTACCGTGTCGTATTTTAGCATATAGACCATATAGTCAAGGTCAATGAAAGGGTCATTTATTGCTACAACCTCTACATTTGCACGCTTCACAGCAGACCGAAGCACCAACCGCCCAATACGCCCAAACCCATTAATACCAATTTTAACCATAACTTTTCCTCCTGTGATATATATAAAATTTTAGTTGCCCATTCTCAATTTGTTGTATAAATCTATATATTGCTTTGCAGAGCTTTCCCAGCTAAAATCTGCTGTCATAGCGTTATTTTGGGCTTTTTGATAGTGGCTTTTATTGTGAAAAAGCGACAAAGCCTCATCCACAGCCCAAATCAAAGCCCCTGCGTCATAGTCGTTAAAAGATAAGCCGTTGCCCTGTCCCGTTTCGTAATTATAATGCATTATCGTGTCTGCAAGCCCCCCTGTGTTACGAACAACAGGTACAGCCCCATAACGCATGGCTATAAGTTGCCCCAAACCGCAAGGCTCAAACAATGACGGCATAAGGAAAAAATCGGCGGCGGAATAAATTTGATGGGCAAGGTCGGCATCAAACATTATATTTGCGGACATTTTGTGCGGGTGATAATATGCGGCACGCTCAAATATCTGTTCATAATGGCTGTGTCCATTGCCCAGTACAATAATTTGCATATCCCTATGATTCATAAAGGTGTCCAAGGCTGGCTCAATAATATCAATACCTTTTTGCTCAACAAGGCGTGAAATTATTGTAAAAATCGGAATGCCGGGATTAATAGGCAGACCCAGCATTTTTTGCACGTGAGCTTTGCAAGCCGCCTTTCCCTCCATATCATCTATATTAAAATTTTGCGCCAGACTCTTTACTGTGGCGGGATTGTATTCGTTATAATCTATTCCGTTTAGTATGCCCAAAAGTTCGTGTTTACGGCTTGCAAGCATTCCTTGCATTCCATATCCATATTCCGCAGTCTGTATTTGGTGGGCATATGTAGGGCTAACTGTGGTCAAAAAATCCGCATAGGTCAAGCCCGCCTTCATAAAACTAGCATTACCATAAAATTCTATTTTATCAGGTGCAAAGTACCCGTAGTTTAAGTCAATTTGCGGCAATACATTGGCAAGAAAGTTGCCTTGATATTGCAAATTGTGTATAGTGAACACGCTTTTGATATTTTTATATGCGTCAAAATGCGAAAACACGTCTTTTAAATAAATACATCCAAGACCCGTTTGCCAGTCGTGGAAGTGGATGATGTCGGGGATAAAGTCAATTAAAGGTAAAAGTTGCAATGCCGCTTTAACAAAAAAGGCAAAACGCTCAAAATCATCACCATATCCATAGATGTTTTCACGGTTAAAATAATAATCATTAACCACCGCATAGACATCTGGTTGTATTAAAAAAATATCGGCAATAGGTTTTCGCCAGTCCAAATGTACCTCATATGAAGCCACAGGTTTTTTGTCAGCTAGCCATTTTTCATTTATTTGTCCGTATTTTGGCAAAACTACCTTAACCTCTGCGCCAAGTCCACGCAAAGCATGGGGTAAAGACCCCACGACATCACCAAGCCCGCCGCTTTTGACAAAAGGTGCAGCCTCGGAAGCTATGAAAAGTATTTTTAGGTGGTTTGACATTACGCTTCTCCTAATGTTAGTGATTAAATCAAAGCTCCCTACGATGCTGTAATGCCCGCAAAAGCGTTATTGGATCAACATGCTCCAAATCACCGCCAACAGGCACTCCATGGGCGATGCGGGTGATTTTCACCCCAAGCGGTTTAAGGAGTTTTGAAAGATACATTGCCGTGGCTTCCCCTTCAATATTGGGATTGGTGGCAATGATAATTTCCGTAATAGGGCTGTCGCTGTCAAGGCGGGCAAGCAATTCTTTTATACGTAAATTGGCAGGACTTATGCCGTTCATAGGTGAAATTGCTCCGTGCAAAATGTGATACAATCCGCTGTATTCTTTTGTTTTTTCGTATGCAGCCATGTCCTGCGGGCTTTCAACCACCATAACCGTGGTGTCATCCCTGCGGGAACTGTCACAAATATAACACACTTCTTTGTCTGTCAAGTTATAGCAATGCTTGCAATATTGTGCAGATTTTTTGGCATCCAAAATCGCACCCGCAAGTGCATTTGCTTTTTCGTCAGGGGAATTTAGAATATAAAAAGCCATGCGGCTGGCAGATTTTGTGCCAACTCCAGGCAGACGTGCAAATTCCTCTATCAACCGCATAACAGGCGAGCCGTAATAATTCACTTAAAACATTCCCCCAAGACCACCCATGCCAGCCGGCATAAATTTGCCCATTTCTTTTTGCGCCATTTCTTCCGCCTGTCGCAGAGCTTCGTTTACAGCAGAAATAAGCAGGTCTTGCAGCATTTCAACGTCCTCTGGGTCAACAGCCGCAGGGTCAATGGTTAGCTCTTTGATTTCCTTTTTGCCTGTTACCAAAATTTTAACCACACCGCCGCCGGCAGACACTTCAAGGGTCTTTTCTTCCAACTGCGCTTGCGCTTCTTCCATTTGTTTCTGCATTTTTTGCGCTTGCTTCATAAGCTGGTTCATATTTGGCGGCATCCCGCCTCCGAAACCTTTTGGCATATTAGTTCCTCCAGTCTTTTTTTCAATTCTATCACATCTCACCAAATTGCGCAAGGAAAATGTAAGGGCAAGCGCAACGCCTGCCCAAAATATATTTAGCTACTAAAAATCCGCTGTATATCATTAAATGCAACCAGCAGAATAAGCCCCATCATAAGTACAAATCCTGCGAGATTAATTTTGCCCTCAAGCTCGGGCGAAAGAGCTTTTTTGCGTATGGACTCCACAGCCAAAAACACCAAGCGTCCGCCATCAAGTGCGGGTATAGGCATAAGGTTAAGTATGCCAAGCGACACTGATAGAAACATTGTAAAATGCATTATGGGCCAAAATGTAGCGGCAAAACCGTGTTCTGTTGCTATGTCGGACAAGTCCCCGCCAACAACATCTACCATGCCAATAGGCCCCATAAGCTCACCAATGCCGTGAGTGAAAAGCCGTCCAATAGCTGTAAATGTTGCACGCACAACAAATCCTAGATTTTGCGCCCCTGCACCAACACTTTCAAAAAAGCCTAACTGCCGCACTCCGCCTTGTTCGGCCCATCCCTCTGGTATGTCTGAAAACACACCAAAAACCGTTCCCATGCCAAAGCCTATCATCCAGCG
>WRBU01000106.1 GCA_009784355.1 Defluviitaleaceae bacterium | reverse complement strand
CCACGGAATTTGCGCCATGCTGTACAGCAAATCCGCAGCATCCAAACGCAAAAATGCGATGAGCAAAAACAAAGCGAAAACAGCCGTCAACGCCCATCGCCAATGTTTCTTCATGCGGGCTCACCTTGTTTTGTGTACAATAGCGTACAGCCGATATTGCGGGACTTATGAGAGGCAAAGGGAGAGTTTTCTACTGTTTCGCTAAACATCGGACAATAGGCATTTTCCAGCACTTTTTTTGGTCTGCGGACTAATAGCCTTGTACCAGCCGCCGCTTTTTCCACAGCATTGGCAAAAACTTGCTCCATGGGTGATATTTGAAGGGCTAGATGTATTACAGTAAAGGCGGTATAATCAAAATTTGGACAGTTGCCGTCTTGATGACAAACAGTGATATGTTTGCCAAATCCAAGACGCTCAATAGCCTGCTGTGCCTTTGGAATACATGCTTCGTTATTGTCTATTACTGTAACCTTCGCACCCGTTGTTTTGTGAAACAAAATGGCGGAAAAAGGGCATATCCCGCCGCCAATACAAAGAATGTGGTCGTCTTTTGTAATATTTGCCAACGTAATTTCTTTTTGAATTACATCCTTATAATACCCGCTGGCAATACGAAAAACAAAGCCAGCTTTTGCGGCTTTGTTTTCAATTTTATATGTAAAATTTGTTATCCAATCAAGCATCCTATGCCCCCAAAAGCCTTCCGAGATGGTTTATAACCCCGCCTATAAAAATTGCGACAGCTACCGTCGAAAGGGTTATGATAATAGCCGTTTTCGCCTTAAATTCCTTTGCCAAAATAGCGAAGGCAGACAAGCACGGAATATACATCAAAGCCACAGCACCGCCTACAAAAGCCTGCAAAGAAGTAAGGTCAAGGGCAAGCAGAGGGGCAACGGACATTTCACGTCGCACAATTCCTAGTATAAGAGCCGTTACCGCCTCGGCAGGAAGACCGAGCCAGCCGCTTACAATAGGCTGTGCGGCATCTGCTATAACAGCCAAAATACCGCTTTCTGCAAGCAATGCTGCAAAAAGTATTGCTATCATCATCGGGCCTTGTGCGTCTTTTAAAAAATGCCGCATACGTGAAAGTAATTTTCTGCCATATGCTCTTGGGCTGGGTATTAGAACATTCGGAACCTCAATAAGAAGTGGGTCTACCTTGCCCTTTATAAATTTGCTTGCAATCATCGCAACCACAATGAACAAAACCAAAGAAAACAATAGCAATGCAGGCATCATCCACCAAGAATATCCCGCCGTAAGGGACATTAGCGCGCCAAGCTGTGAAATGCACGGAATGGCAAAGCATATTGCGGCAGATATTACCAATCTTTCCTTGCGGGTTGTTGCTGACCTTGTGCCAATTATTGCTGGCACGGCACATCCATAACCCATCATCATATGTATAAGGCTACCGCCTTGCATACCCATTTTACGCATTACATTGTCGAATAACACGCCCATCCTTGGTAAAAATCCAGTATCCTCCAAAAATGTAAAAGCTACGTAAAACATTAATACATAAGGAAAAATCAAAGCCAAAATCCATTCAAAAGCAATAACAAAAATTCCAAATTCCCCCACAAGAATGTTCAAAAACATACCTTCAGGAACAAAGCTCGTAAAAAAGTCACGGAAAAATGGCGCAATTACATCATTCACCAGCATAAGAAGCGGAAAGCGCACACCACGGCCGCCAAAAACAATTACCCCAATAGCCGCCGCCATTACCAAAAGCGCAAGGAGTACCCCCGGCCAAGGCTTCACCATCGCATCCCCCAGCTTGTCCAAAAAGCTAGGTTTTGCGTCCACTTTAAAACAGGTTTTGCGGCAGATTTCTTTTGATGCTCTCCATGTATCGCCGTATTCATCCATTTGGTTCACGTGGCATTTGTAGCATTTGTCGCAATGGTTTGCCGGGCAACCCGTTTGATTTTTAACAATATTTTCAAGATGACCTTTTATGCAGTCAAGCCCCTGTTTTTTCGTCGCAACCGCCTCTATAACAGGCGCGCCAAGCTCTTTTTCAAGTATTTTAGAATTTACAACAATACCTTTACGCTCTGCCACATCCATTAAATTCAAAACATATATCAATGGAGTTTTGTATTTGCGCAAATCCATAGCAAGGTGCAAATTACGCTCCAAATTTGAAGCGTCAAGCACACAAATAATAGCCGCCGCCCCGCTTTTGGCAAAGCGCACTGCTATTTCTTCTGCTTCCGATGTCGGCTCTGATAGGGAATATGTGCCGGGTACGTCTATTAATGTATACTCTTCGCCGTTTAAAGATATTTTGCCTTGTGCAAAGCTAACTGTGCTGCCGGCATAATTTGACGACATGGCATGTATGCCCGTTAATTCGGTAAAAAAAATGCTTTTGCCCACATTAGGATTGCCCATCAAAAGAATTTTGTTTGGTGCATTTAATATCTTGTCATTTAATTGGGCATTGTGGTGACTCATAGCACGCAACCTCCTTAACAGCAATTTGTGTCGCAATATCTTTGCCAACGGCAACCATAAAAGCATTTTCAACTTTTAAAAGCACCGGTCCTCCAAATGCATAACGCCCCTTAACTATAACCTTTGTGCCAACACGCAGACCCAAATTTTCAAGCAGACCGATGCCGGGCAAAGAAGCGATTTCAAAAACACTTTCCTTTTTTGCGGCATAAAGATTAATTACTCCAGCAGATTTTGTAGTCATAATAACCCCTTTGTATAGTCCTAGTAATCCAGTCGGTTTTCTTATATTATCACACGCAGATTTTGTTGTCAATAGAAAAATCTTGAATTTTTTTAGAACCAACGGTTAAAAATGTCATACTGTTTTGCACAAAAATAGGACGGCATATACCGCCCTATTTGGAATTTCAAAGCCCTATTATTCCTCATCATCATTAACAAAGTCATCCGCCATTGATATAACAGAATCGTACCACTTTATAGTATCAATATATGCATTGAAAATATTTTGCGGCTCAATATTGTGTATTGCAATTATATTCTTTACTTGAGTCCAATTTGCAGTTTCATAGGATTCTACCAACTCCATTACAGGGCGGAACCGACCAGTTTTGTTTATCAAAACCTCTGCAATTTCGTCAGTTACTTTAATAAGTTCCAATGCCTTATTCATGGGCATTTCCAATGCAACATCAAGTATTGAAAACAGCCCCATCATAAATAGGTCGCCGGCTTGCATCCCCATTTCAAAGCTGGTTGCTAAATTTTCTGCAAATTTTGCCCGCAAAAGCGAAAGACGTGTAAGCTCTGACGGCTTGTCCTCAGACAAAAGTCCGGATATTACTGTGGTGACCCATTTGCGCACCTCTAATTGACCAAGCATAGCAATGGCGTGCTGAATACTCTTAATTTTTTGGGAAATTCCAAGATAAGGCGAATTTACCAAACGCAAAAGAGAAATAGACATTGACGGGTCGCGGCTAACAATTTTAACCACTTCTTCTATCACAAAATCATCTTCACGCACAGTATTTAAAAGTTGCATACGATTAATTTTTACAGGTGACATTACGGTTTTTTCTTTTGAAATGGGTACATTGTAAAAACGTCCTTCAAAATAATCAAAACCTTGGTTTTCTAGACGCAAAAAGGTTTCAGCAGAATTAACTTCCGAAGCAATAAAGATATGATTTTTATATTTTGGGGAAATTCTTTTGTACACATCTAAATTCCGTAAGTTATTGAACTTAAATCCAAGGACTATATAGCTGCATAATTGTACAATCGAATCCATTCTATCAAAATCGGTAACATTCTCAATGGCAAATCGAAAGCCTTTTTCTTTTAACTTCTGTATGCAGTCGATATAAACGGCTTCTGGCGGAATTTGACTGTCCAGCAAAAAAACAATTTTATCTGGCGGTTGGCTGCATTGTTGCGTTATATCAGAAAGCAGAGAAAATACATTGATAGGCACAAAAAGCGGTGCACCTGCTGTAAATGCATTTAATCCAACATCTTCTAATATTTTGAGTCCGGGCAACGTTACAACACCGTCAAAAAGGCGTGCCGGAGCATCCGCAACATAGTCATGGGCTTGCTCCTGCCGAAGCACATAAGAGTATAAAGACATGTCTTTTGCCAAAATGGGCTTTGGCACAATAAAAAATTTGATAGGGATTCCTCCTTCTGCAAAATAATCTGTGTCGTATAATTGTTTTAATTTTAGCAAACTTTTCACCATTTGTCAATAGGTGGTTTGATTAAATATTGATTTTTATATTTTGCAGTATTTAGCTCTAACGACTTTCTAATTAAACAAGGTCTGCTTCCCTATAATCTGCCACAATCATTTTTGATGGCGGTTTTAATTTCATTTCATTAATAACTAAATATTGAATTTTTTTGCAATAAGTGGTATACTAATTATTTGGAAGAATTTTTGGAGGTGCGGTCAAATGATAGCACAAAGTGGTTTTGAAAAAGAACGCTTTAAGGAAAGATTCATGGAAAATGTGCGCATTATTTCACGCAAAACAGCAGAGTCTGCAAGCCATGAGCAGTTATACGAAGCCTTGGTATTTACCATGAGAGATTTAATAGCAGATAATTGGATAAACACCCACGACAGATACGACAGAGAAGATAAAAAAATTGTTTACTATTTGTCAATGGAATTTTTAATGGGGCGTTTTTTAGGCAATGCCTTGATAAATATGTCGTTATGTGAGGGTGTAAAAGAAATTTTTGATGAATTGGGCATTGACTATAATGCCGTAGAAGATGCCGAGAGAGACCCCGGTCTTGGCAATGGCGGCTTGGGACGGCTGGCGGCTTGTTTTCTCGACTCGCTTTCAACCATGAATTTGCCTGCTTATGGTTGCGGAATACGCTATCATTACGGTATTTTTGAGCAAAAAATAGAAAATGGCTTTCAAATAGAACGTCCTGATAATTGGCTTGCAAATGGGGATTTTTGGGGCGTAAAGCGCAAAGAATATGCCGTAACAGTCCATTTTGGCGGCTCTGTTCGTGGTATAAAAAATAATGACGGCACATTTAGTTTTGTGCAAGAAAACACATCTGCCGTACGGGCTGTGCCTTAT
>WRBU01000105.1 GCA_009784355.1 Defluviitaleaceae bacterium | reverse complement strand
GCGGCAGAGGCTTTTAGTCCTCCTGTCAATATTCCAAGTAGACCCATGCGGTCTACTTCTTCTTTTACGCCCTTTGAAAGCAAATTTCCAAATCCGGGCAGGGGAACAGTAGCACCTGCCCCCGCAAAGTCAACAAGTTTTTGATATACCCCAATTCCACCCAAAATTACGCCAGCAACAACAAAACCAACCAAAATCCGAGCTGGGGTTAGCTTTGTTTTATCTATCAAAATTTGCCCGATGACGCAAATTGCACCACCAATTAAAAATGCCCAAAGATACTGCATTATACCAAACCTCCTTGTGTATTTTCAATCGCTACTGCATGAGCAATACTTGGGATAGTTTCGCCTTGTTGCACGCTGGTAGGGGACATCAAAGCCCCCGTCGGCACAAAAAGAATTTTATTTATCGCACCCTTTTTCAACTCCTCGTAAAAATACGCAGAAAAAACTACTCCGCTGCACGCACAACCACTTCCGCCAGCATTTGTGTTTTGCTTCTCTTTGTCAAAAATTTCTATACCGCAGTCTTTGTGGACGGAAGATATATCGTAGCCCTCTTTTGCCGTCAGTTGCAGCAATAGCTCCGACCCTATATACCCCAAATCCCCCGTAATAATTGCGTCATAGTATTTTGGCGGTCTTTGCGTGTCTTTTAAATGTGCAACAATAGTATCAGCAGCGGCAGGGGCCATTGCCGCCCCCATATTGTTAGCATCTTTTATTTGGAGGTCCACCATTTTGCCCGTGGTTGCGGCTGTTATTGCAACATCTGTTTGGCTTTTAGTGAGGGCAACCGCCGCAGAGCCTGTTACTGTCCAAGAAGATGTCGGCGGACGTTGCGAACCCATTTCCAAAGGAAATCGAAACTGCTTTTCTGCTGAACAAAAATGACTGGAAGCACAAGCAATTACATTTTGAGCAAAGCCTCCGTCTATTAACATTGCCCCCAAAGACATCCCTTCACCCATGGCAGAACATGCCCCAAAAATTCCGAAGTATGGGCGGTTTGTGTTGCGCAGCCCGTAAATACTGCCCGTGCTTTGGTTTAGCAAATCCCCAGCTATAACGTAGTCAAAATCAGCCATAGACAATCCAGATTTTTTTTCACAAATACTCACAGCAGCCTGCGCAAATTTGCTTTCCGCTTTTTCCCAAGACTTCGTGCCAAACATTGCATCTGGCTCTACAACGTCAAAAAGATGCCCCAAAGGCCCTTCGCTTTCTTTTTGACCAACTATGGAAGATGTTGCTAAAATCCCCACTGGGCTTGAAAATATCACCGTTTGTCCGCCAACTTTTTTCTCCATTGACCTAACCCCATTTCTGCACAATATAATGCACTGCACCAACAATCATAGAAGCCACTGTGCCGTAAACTATCACAGGCCCTGCTATAACAAACATTTTCGCACCAACGCCAAAAATATAACCCTCTTTTTTAAATTCAATCGCAGGTGCAGCCATTGCGTTAGCAAAACCCGTTATTGGCACAGCCGCACCCGCACCCGCAAAACTTACAATATTGTCAAAAACCCCAAGCCCCGTTAATAGTATTGCAATAAAAATTAATGTAATAGCAACCCACGCACCAACATTGTCTTTGGCTACACCAATATGCTCAAAAAAATCATGAAGCGACTGCCCAAAAACACAAATTAGCCCACCCACAAAAAATGCTTTTAAACAGTTTGGAAATATTTTGCTGTTTGGCGACGCTTTTTTTACCATATTGTCGTATTCTTGTTTTGAAACCATGTCTTCAACCTCCTGGTTTAAAAAATCCTGAAATAATAAAGTACAAAAGCGAACCCGTCATCTTGCCAAGAGCAATGGCAATAACCAAATACGACACCCCATTTTTTACAACGGCACGCTTACTTAAAATAGGCAAAACATCAAGGGTTTCTGCCAAACACATTGCCAATACCCCAAAAAAAATACCGATACAAAGGCTTAAAGCAGCAATTAGCACAACATGTAAAGGAAAAAATAAATTAAAAACCATTGTGGCAGCTCCAAAAATACCGCCCCAAATTATCGCTTCCTCGTACACCCGCACGTGCTTTTGTGTATTGGTACGTTTTGCCAGTCGGGGAACAACCCCAATTCCCGCAATAAAAGCAAAGACGGCGGCAGAAACAGCCGTGCCGCTGGCAAGCCCCAAAATAATTGCGGCAACATGCCCCATTATTCGTTACCCCCTTTGTCCTCTTGGCGGTCTATATGCTGTATCAAAGCATCCTCCACATCTGTTTCATAAATTTCCATTTCAACCTGAATCGGCGTTGGTTCTTTTGTGAACTTTTTGCCCGCAAAATGGTTAAAAAACAGCATGATTCCAAGGGCAAGCCCTATGGAGTAGGGGATATTTATTAAAAGCGGCTTTTCCACCTCACGCCCCACAAAAATTTTATGGAATTGCTGAAAAACCGTGCCTAACTGTGAGTCCGTATGAAAAGCCATTATCGCCGTAGCAGAACCAGCAAATAAAATAACACAAATAAAAGCAATTTTTACAACAGCCCAAGACTTGGATTTTTTTGCGGGCTTTGGTTTTAACACCACCAAGGTGTCGTTTTCGCCAACATTGCTAACATTGTGTCCAGCCAGCGCGGCGGATATTGCCTCAATTATTTTTAACACAGACACAACATAAGTCCCTTGCTTTTTGCCTTCAAGAATTACTATATTTTCAACCCTTTTTCGCAACTCGCTTTCTGTATAAACCTCGGCAATATCCTTGATATAAACCCGCCCGTTTGGGCTTATTACCTCGGCTTTTTTCTTTGGCTTGATGTAAATTTCCATAAAATCCTCTCAATTCTCGCTCTATAATCTCTTGAATAGTTTTTTCGCCGCAAAATTTAATATGCCTTTAAAATTTTGGCAAATATAGCGAGCGGCATTGAGAAACTTAAACACGACAAAATGCCAAATTGCAAAACAATATATAAAATTATAACAAACCACAAAAAAATACTTGCATTTTGTTGCGGTTTGTTATATAATGTTGGCGAGATATATTTTAGGTAAAAGGAGGGCGGCATGAACCCAAACAACGGCACATTATCCATAGCACAAAAATTTAAGCTACTGAGAGAAAGCAAGGGTATTACACAAGCTGATATTGCCGAACTCCTTTCAACCAACCAAGGCAAAATTTCACGTATTGAACAAGGCAAAGAGGAATACGCCGACTTTGACGTAAAAACCCTTCGAAAGCGTTTTGATGTTGTTGGTATGCCTTTGGAAGTAGGCGAGCGTAAGGATTTTAGAGTAAAGCTCTATCACTGGCGCAATTTAATAAGAAACAGACAAATAAACGAAGCAAAAGAGTTGCAAGACAAGATAAAGAATATTGCCAACCTTAAACCTTGCGACTTTGATTTATACACGCTTTACCGCCTATTTGAAGCCCTGCTGTATATCGCCGAAAATAACGTCTTTACCGCTGGTGACATACTAGACGACCTTAAGCCAACCATTGACATAATGACCCCGGAGCATAAATATTACTTTGACTTTCATATGGGTTCGTTTTATGTTGCAGGCGGTGGTTTTGAAAAGGCTTTGGAGTATTATAGAAAAGCCCTCGCAACTAAAAAAGCCAATAAAGGTATTATCCCCGACAGCGAGGAAAGAATATGCCACAACATAGCATTATGTTACACAGATTTGGAGCAATTAAGCCGTGCAATAATGTTTTTGGCTAAAATCCCGGAAGCAACCTACGAAAATAACACCACGACCTACAGCATGGGCATTGATATAATGAGGGCAATAAATTACTATAAAATTGGTGAATACGAAGAAGCGGAAGAGATTTTGAATGATTGTTTATCAAGAGCAAAGAGCGTTGATAACGAATTGTACATTGGCTTGTCGTTACAAAATTTAGGAAAATTACATAAATACTCGAAAAATTGGGGAAAAGCAACTGAATATTTTGATAAAGCACTTAATCATTTTGAGAAAAACACTTACTATCACGCTTGGGCTTTATATTATAAATTTCGTTGCATGATAGAAACCACAAAACTAAACGCCCTCGAAAGAGAGTTAATAGATATAGCAGAATCTCTTGAAGGTAACGACAACTATACAATATTTTTAGAAACGCTGAGATACACCATATATCTAAACAGAAACATGTCCCGCTATAACGTAACTGCTGTTGAATACATAGAAACCGTTTCTATACCATACTTTATAAAAACCAGCAACAGACTGGATGCATTAGAATGCTACAAACTTCTCGAAAGGCACTTTATTAGAAATAAGCAACAGAAAAAATCCTTGGAAGCAAACAGAGGAATGCTTGAAATTCATGAGAGGATGGTGTAGTTCCATGAAAAAAAGGTTACTATCAATGGTTTTAATATTTATCTTGCTGTGTGTAACGAGTACGGCTATTGTTCTTGGCAACGGTGGTGGAAGTGGAACTCCCCCAGTCGAACTACAAAACGCAACATCTGCCCCAATCACATTACCTCTCCCGCTCCCACTTGATGGGGAATGTGAGTAAGCCCTCACAATTTCGTAACTCAGTTATTTAAAACCCTCTGGCATTTGTCGTGGAGGGTTTATTTTTGTAGAAAAATGACACAACTATACAAATAAGTTTTTGCATTTTGTTGTTATTTACACATTATCCCAAATTTGGTATTCTTTAATCACCAGCACCGCAACAGCGGAGCAAATAAAAATTACAGGAGGATGTAATTATGACTACATCAATCACGAATGAAACAGGCGCAATACGCACAGTAGACGAACTTGGTCGCATCGTACTACCAAGAGCAACAAGAGAAGCATTAGGCATCTACACAGGCGACCAATTCGAAGTAATAACACAAGACACAACAATAATCCTAGTAAGACACGCTCCTACATGCCTAGCATGTAACGACGACACCAACGTAGAAAAAATGAACAAAACCTTCCTCTGCGAAGTATGCAGAGAAGCATTGCAAAACACAATAGCATAACCATTTGTAGGGGCGGTTTTTAACCGCCCGTTATGCTTTTGATTTGCAGGTGTGTTTTACAAAACGTAAAGCTAGTGCGGGCGGCTACAAGCCGCCCCTACAATG
>WRBU01000104.1 GCA_009784355.1 Defluviitaleaceae bacterium | reverse complement strand
GCCAGCTATCAAGCCGCTTGTAAATTTGCCCATAGCCCCATCCCTCCTTTTTGCAGTATTATTAATGATATTGTTATCAAAAAATAAGTTTTTTATTCATAAAGATATAGGGGGCGACCAGTTACCGCTACCCCTTACGGGCTCAACACTTTTAATCTTGCACATTTCCTCGGCTTTTGCCAAACCATCTTTTAACACATGGACAACATTGTCCGTCTCCCATGTAGCAAAACGTGATTTTTCAATTTCATCAATGGCTTCCAACATCGCACCAACCAACGTGTCGTAGGCTTTTTTGTAGTTCATTTGTTTTCCTCCTCAAATTGTAAATTCATACAAAAGACTGTATTCCTACTAGGATTATAAACATATTGTATAAGTTGATTATAATCCACATAATAAAAAAATGCAAGTAATATTTTTATTATGGAGGTTATCATTATGATTATTTTCGACAGACTATGGGAAACCATGAAAGAAAAAGGGGTTTCAGCTTATGCACTGCGTGAAAAACACGATATAGACTCAAGAACAATACGTAGGTTGAGGGCAAATGAAAATGTAACTACGTACACGTTAAATAATCTTTGTGAAATACTAGATTGCAAACTAGAAGACATAGCCGAATACGTGAAAAAGTAGGGGCGGTTTTTAACCGCCCGCAGAAAATTACGATTTGCATAACATTAATACAAACCGCAATAAAAAAGGCGGCTATAAGCCGCCCCTACGTTACGCTTTTTTAAAATGTTTAATATACCCCATTGCCAAAAACGCAATGCCGCCAAGTGCCGCCCCTCCTGACAAAATATGCGCCACGGCAATATTGCTACCGCCAACCATAAGGGCATCAGTACGCATAAATTCAAGGAAAAAGCGGGTTATGCCGTATGACACAAAATACATAGCAATAAGCTCACCGTTAAACTTTTTGTGCTTGCGGTAAATAAGAAGGAAAACGAACAAAGCAAGGTTTATCGCCGCTTCGTAAAAAAACACGGGATGCACTTGGATGTAATTAAAACCGCCTATGCTAACAATATTTTGCACAATTTCATCCGTGATGGGGCTTCGCACTTGGTCAATTCGCAACTGCATTGCAAAAGGTGCGGCATCTGACGCATACCCGCCAAAGGCTTCACGATTGACAAAATTGCCAAAACGCCCGATAACATGCCCAATAATAAGACCCACAATGGCTGTGTCCAAAAAATTAAGGAAGTTGAACTTTTTTCTGCGGGTGTACACAAAAGAAACAACAACGGCGGTGATTATAACACCCCAAATGGCTATGCCGCCCGCACGGATGTTAAAAAGATGAAAAAAACCAGCACCAGCAGGCCAAGGGCTAAATAATAAATAAAACAGCCTGCCGCCTAATATAGAGATAGGAATGACCCATATTGCAATATTTGTGTAATCATCGGGGTTTTGCCCTGTCTTTTTTGGTGCGTGAACACCGCCAAAATAATAGCCCGCAATAATGCCAATGACTACAAAAATGGCATACCAATAAATTTCAAACCCAAAAACCGTAAATGCAACAGGGTCAAGGTTTGAAATGCGTACACCAATATTTGGAAAAATTATATCATGTCCCATAAAGTCCTCCTCGAAGTGAGCGCAGGTTTACTCCGAACCAATTTCTTGGTGTGGTAGGCGGCAGATGTTTTTGCCGCTCTTTTGGCAAAAATATTGAGACCTTGCACTTTCGCTTTGCGAAAGCGACGCTTGCGTCGGTTTTCCGAAAGAAAACTGCTTGTGGTGCGCCAAAAGAAATTGTGTACGGAGTTAAGCCGAGCTTGCTAAAAAATTGTGATTATTCAAGCGTACCATAATTTTCCAAGAAAAGCAAGCCCAAATTTATTTTAGGAGTGGACAAGCGCAATGATTAAAGTTTGCGGCAACGAGTTCTTGTAGGGGTGGCATTCTGCCGCCTATTAGAGCTAATGCTTTGCCGAATTCGACTTCAAAACGAAAGTGTTACAGACGGCAAAATGCCGCCCCTACAATTTTATCAATGCAAATTGTCCACATCTTTTATTTTCTTACATCAGTTCCACAATTTTTGCCGCTATTTCATTAAGGGGCAGTTGATAATCCACAATGCCAAGGTCAAAGGCGGCTTTTGGCATACCGTAAACCACACTGCTTTCTTTATCTTGCCCAATAATTGTCGCACCCTTTTTCTTTAACTTTAACAAGCCCTTTGCTCCGTCGCTGCCCATGCCCGTAAGCACAACACCAATAACATTTTTGCCTGTAAAGTCAGCAAGAGTGTCAAATAAAATATCTGCCGCAGGGCGCACACCATGCATTTTTTCGCCCATAAAACATTCCACCAGCAGTTTTTTGTCCCGCTTTACGGCCTTCATGTGATAGTCCCCTGGGGCTATTAATGCTTGGTTTTTTTTCGCCATGTCGTTCATTGCGGCTTCTTTTATAGTAAACTTTGATGCAGAATTAAGCCGCATTGCAAATTGGTGTGTAAACATGCTAGGCATATGCTGCACAATTAAAATTGGCGGCACATTAGCAGGCAGGGCAGTAAGTACGGTGTGCAATGCATCCGTACCGCCCGTGGATGCCGTTATGGCAATTATTCTTTCATCAATGCTTGCTGCCGTGCTAATGTTCACAATGCCTCTGGTCGTGGTTTTTCTTACAAAAAGCTCTATCCTGTCCAAAATATTTCTTAAAAAAATTTTATTGCTAAACGGGCTGTCGTTTTCGGGTTTAGAAATTGCACCTTTTATGCCTGCTATTTGATAAGGGGCAGAGCTTTTTATGCCCAAAAGTATCACAGAAACATTTTTAGTGTTTGCCAAAACGTCTATCGCGCCCTGTGTTGCGGCTGTGGTGTCTGCGTCCAAAATTAATATATTTGTTTTTTCGGGGTTTGTAAAACCAGCTACGTGGAAAATGGAGTTTAACTTCATGTTCACCAAAAAGCCCCCTTTTGTGAGCTCTGCACCTAAAAGGGTTTTGAGTCTTATATCGGTAGTCAAAATCATCACATTTGTCGTTTGCAAATTTGCGCCTCCAAACCTGTTCCAATAATAGTATATCAAAACCGCAGGATTTTTTCAAGTGCCGATATGATTAAATTTTTTGGTATTGTGGGAAGATACTGTATATTCAAAGGAGGTTTTTTCATGGACATTTTTTATCAAACAAGCGAGGGCGAAACAGAGCAAAGCCATCCGCCAACAGACAATATAGAAAAATACGGGCAAGTAAAAGACCCAAGCAATTTGCAAATAGAAAATAACCCAAGGGGAAATATTTGGCATTTGCCCATAATTGGGCATATAGAAGGGCATATTGTTATGCCGCCGGGACACAAAACCACAAAGTACGAGCATGTTATACCTATGCTGTTACATGCGGCACAAAGCCCGTCGGTGGATGGGCTGCTGGTGGTGCTTAATACCGTTGGCGGTGATGTGGAGGCGGGACTTGCCATTGCCGAGCTTATAGCACATTTTTCAAAGCCCACTGTGTCGCTGGTTTTGGGCGGGGGACATTCAATAGGTGTTCCTCTTGGGGTGAGTGCTGATTATTCCTACATCTCGTCCTCTGCGGCAATGACAATACATCCCGTGCGAATGAACGGAACAATGGTTGGCGCACAGCAGACCTACGACTATTTTAACAAAATGCAGGACAGGGTGCTGGATTTTGTAATAAGCCATTCAAAAATTAAACGCATCCGCCTAAAAGAGCTGATGATGGACACAAACACGCTGGCAATGGATATGGGTACTTTTTTGATTGGCGAAGAGGCGGTTGAGGAGGGACTAATTGACGAAGTGGGCGGCTTAAACGATGCCATAGAGCGGCTTTATGAAATGATAGACAAAGAGCGTGAAATGTGATATACTTGCTTTGGTGATTTGATGATTTTTGACAGTTTTTCGCAAAAAGATACAGAAGAATTTGCCGCAGAGCTTGGCAAAAAGGCTGTGACAGGGGACTTTTTTGCGCTTATTGGCAGTTTGGGAGCAGGCAAAACAGCCTTTGCCCGCGGCTTTGCCCGTGGGATGGGTATTGATGCCCATATAACAAGCCCGACCTTTACCATTGTGAATGAATACAGGGGTGCCCTGTTGCCGCTGTATCATTTTGATGTTTATCGTATTGCAAATGCTGATGAAATGTACGACACAGGCTATGAAGAATATTTTTACGCTGGCGGGGTTTGTTTGGTAGAATGGGCGGATATGATAGAAGAAATTTTGCCCCCAAACGCCATTATAGTGCGCATTGAACAAATTTCAGAAAATGGAAGGCGTATCACCATTAGGGGGACAAAATGATTATTTTGGCAATAGACACATCGGGCAAAACCGCATCATGCGCCCTCGCAACAAAGGACAAAATCCTTGCCCAATTCACAATTTCAAATGGACTAACCCATTCAGAAACCCTAATGCCCATGATAGAGCAAATGCTTGCAATAAGCGGCATATCAAAGCATGATGTGGGTCTTTTGGCTTGCTCGTCTGGCCCCGGTTCTTTCACGGGGCTTCGCATTGGGGCGGCGTGCGCAAAAGGTCTTGCAATGGGGCTTGGGTTAAAAATTGTCCCAGTTTCCAGCCTTTATTCGCTGGCATATAATATTTATCAGACCAACTGCGCAATAATACCAATAATGGACGCAAGACGGGATGAGGTATACACAGCAATTTACGGGCTTGCTTCAAAAGAGATACAAACCATCACGCCCCCCACGGTATGCAGTATCGAAGAAATTTTACAAAAAGCCGCAGAATTAGGCAAAAGGGCGGTTTTTCTTGGGGATGGCACATTTGTTCACGGGGATAAAATTCTTGCCCATGGCTTTGAAATTGCACCGCCGCACAAATTGCTGCAGTCAGCGGCAAGTGTTGCTATGGCGGCATTTGACAATATAGAAAATGCCGTGAGCATAACCGATTTTGAGCTGGAGTACATCCGACTTTCTCAAGCAGAAAGGGAGCTGATAGCACGTGGATAACACCATTGTGGTAAAACATGCAGAAATGTCCCATCTGCCCCAAATTGTCGTAATTGAAAATGAGTGTTTCCCCGACCCATGGAGCGAAGCCATGCTGCAAAGCGTGATGGATGACCACAAAGAAAACGCCTTTTTTGT
>WRBU01000103.1 GCA_009784355.1 Defluviitaleaceae bacterium | reverse complement strand
TTGATATAGGCTTGTCCCACGAAGATATAACCAGCCTAATTATGGATTAATACAGGAGAAAACCATGATAAATACAATTCGGTTTACGCAATGCAAGTGGGAGGATATACGCCCATTTGTTATAGAATATTTCACGTCAAATAACGCAGTGGTCGATTCTTTTTGGGAAGCACACGTGCTTGAGTCCAACCATTACAAAATAACGAATACAGACGGAGAAATTGTTGGTTTTTTCGCCATCCACAAAGAAAGCACAATAACTTTGTTTCATGTTTTGCCCCACTATGCCAGCCAATCTCAAGAACTTTTTGTGCGGTCTAAAAAATATGAAAATGTTGCAAATGCAATGGTGCCTACAAGCGATGAATTTTTTCTCAGTCATTGCCTTGATAGTTTTACGAGGATTGAAAAACAGGCTTATTTTGCACTTTATACCGATAACGGCGTAACGCAAGAACGCAAAAAGACCTTGGAATTGAGATTAGCAGATATTGATGCTGATAAAGAAATTTTGAAGTTAAGCGGCGATTTTCTTGACCATTCCATAGAGCAAATCAGCAATAACGAGTGCGGCGTTGAGATATACATCGCACAGCATGACGGAAATATTGTCGGTTTTGGGGTTGTTGATTATGGGCGGATAACAAAAGACATTGCAAGTATTGGTATGTATGTGTGCGAACAATATCGTATGCAGGGCTTTGCCGCAAATATATTAGAACACCTAAAGCTAATTTGTTTTGAAAAGAGCTTCCGTGTTGTATCGGGATGCTGGTATTATAATCATAATTCAAAAAAGAGCATGGAAGCCGCAGGAGCTTACTCTAAAACAAGACTGGTTAGATTTTATTTCTAAAAATTTTAATACGGCACTTCATCTACTGCATATTGCTCGCAAAAATGCTTGATGTTTCACAGATTTTGGTATATACTATTAATTGTTGAAAATTAAGAAGCTGTGGTCAATAATGGGTCGTGCAGGTTCTGCTGACGACGAGTTGTGTGGCAAACGAGGCGTAAAACTGTACGGCAGCTTATTGACCATAGGTTCTAAACACGAGGGTGATTACAAATGATATTATCGGGATTAGAAATTGCAAGGCTTGCAAAAATCGGCGAGCAAATTATTATAAAGCCTTTTGACGCAACAAGGGTTGGACCAAATAGCTATGACTTGCGTCTTAACAATGTGCTTCAAGTGTACGAACTGCCCTCAGGCGGGCATTTAGATATGAAAAGCGATACCCCTGTGAAAGAAATTGTCATCCCTAGTGAAGGTTTTATTTTGCAACCGGGACAGCTTTACCTAGGCAGCACTTTAGAGTATACCGAAACCCACGGCTATGTGCCTATGTTAGAGGGGCGCAGCAGTGTTGGGCGGCTTGGGGTATCCATTCATGTTACGGCAGGGTTTGGTGACGTGGGCTTTGCAGGTTTTTGGACGCTTGAAATTCACACCCTGCATCCTGTAAAAATTTATCCGAATGAACGTATTTGTCAAATATATTATCACAAAATAGAAGGGGACTACATTCCATACAAAGGTAAGTATCAAAAAAACACAGGGGTGCAAGCAAGCCAAATTTATCGTGATGTGAGGTGAAGATGTGGGCTTTTTAAGTAAAGTTGTAGATTGGATAAACAAGCTATATCCCTTTAAAAAAGAACAGGTTGACAGAAAAACAAATTTTGAGTCTGCATTGAAAAAAGGGTTGGATGAGGATAGGGACGATATTATTTCGGCAGTAAATTTGTGCGACGAGGCTCTTGACATTGTCGCCGACCGCATCGGGCTTATAAACCGCAAAAAAGATGTGGATGAACGCATGGCAGAGGTGGCAGCATATGGAGCCCTTACCCCAGAAGATATTGACGACTTAAAGGAAATGCTTGACCGATACGTAAATATGTCTAGGGAAAGCAATGCATTAAAATACCAAGTCACCAGTTTTGACCCTTCCGTCGGTAGCCTTAATAAACTTGAAAAAGATGCCGCAAATGCCGTGCCTGAAATAAAATTCGCAGAAGAAAGACAGCGAATTTTTAGACATGACATTGGGCATTTAGAAGGCGAAAGGGTTGTATTGCAGCACGGCAAAGAGCGCATTAAAAACGCCATTGACTTTATGTATAAATTCTCCATAGGGCTTATAATATTTTTTGCCATTGTTTTGGTTGTGCTTGTATATATTTATATAATGCACAGCGTACAAACCATGATAGTGCTGGCGGGTATGCTAACTTTCGGCGTTATTCTGACTGGGCTTTTATATTGGTTGCGCCAAAAACTGCGCTTTGAGCTTGCCCTTAACCACAAAAAACAGCAGCGTGCCGTGGAGCTTTTAAACAAAAAAACAGCAAATTACGCCCATTTTACAAATTTTTTGAACCATTCCTATAAAAAATATCAAGTACGCAATGCAAAAATGCTGGAAAACAACTTGGAGGACTTATCCCATTATAAGCATATGACAAAGCGTTTGGATGCCTTGCGTGATATTATGAGCCAAACTGAAGAAGCCATCGAATACTTCCTTCGGGATAAGGGCTTGACTCGTAATTTTGGCTCAATAGAAAAATTTGCAGCCACCATTAATATTGATGACAAAATGCATTTTCACAAAGATTTGGTTAAGGAACACGAGCTTATAGAGCGGACTTTAAACCGTCTTGACACAAGAAGCGAGCAAATTTGGTCTGTTTTAAAGACTCTTCAAACTACCAGTCCTGACTCTGGAACAATAAATGACATTATTGAAGAGTATGTGAAAAAAGCTGAAAAACTGTTTGACCGAGCGGATAATTTTGGCATATCTTTGCCGCAAAACGGTGACGAAATAACCGATGTTACACCAATAGAAGCAGTATAGCGGAGGATTTGTGATGAAAAAAGAAATGTATTCCAAATATAACCCAAAAACGGTAGAGGATAGACTTTATGATTATTGGCTAAAAAAACAATGTTTTCACGCCGAAGTGGACGAAAGCAAAGAGCCGTACACAATAATGATTCCGCCGCCAAATATAACGGGTCAACTGCATATGGGACATGCCCTTAATGCTGTATTGCAAGATACACTCATACGATGGAAAAAAATGCAAGGTTACAACACACTATGGATGCCGGGAACAGACCATGCCGCTATTGCCACGGAAGTTAAAATTGTGGAAAAATTGGCGGAGGAAGGCTTAACAAAGGCTGACCTTGGGCGGGACGGCTTTATGAAGCGGGCTTGGCAATGGTACGACGACGTTGGCGGCATTATTACAAAGCAATTTCATAAGTTAGGCGTGGCGTGTGATTGGCAAAGAGAGCGTTTTACTATGGATGAGGGGCTATCTGACGCTGTGCTTGAGGTTTTTATTCGCCTTTACGAAAAAGGGCTTATTTATCGGGGTGAAAGACTTGTTAATTGGTGTACAAAGTGCAACACATCAATTTCTGACGCAGAAGTAGAGCACGAGGACAAGCAAGGTGGTTTTTGGCATTTCAAATATCCCATTAAAGATAGTGATGAGTTTGTAATTTTTGCTACAACCCGCCCAGAAACTATGCTTGGTGATGTGGCGATTGCTGTAAACCCAAACGACGAGCGTTATTCTCATTTGGTTGGCAAAACCGCTATCATGCCCATTTTAGGGCGTGAGCTTAAAATTGTGGCGGACGAATACGTAAAAGCGGACTTTGGAACAGGTATGGTGAAAGTTACGCCAGCTCACGATTTTAACGACTTCGACATTGGTGTGCGCCATAATTTGGAGCGCATTAATATAATGAATGATGACGGAAGCATAAACGAAGCTGGCGGGGAGTATGCTGGGCTTGACCGTTATGAAGCCCGCAAAAAAATTATTACCCAAATGGATGAAATGGGCTATTTTGTGCGCAAAGAGGACATTAGCCACGCCGTTGGCGGACACGACCGCTGCGGTAGTGTTGTAGAGCCTTTGATGAAACTGCAATGGTTTGTAAAAATGGAAGAGCTTGCCGCCCCCGCCCTTGCTGCCTATAAAAACGGCAACTTAAACATCGTCCCGCCCCGTTTTGGCAAGGTTTACACCCATTGGTTAGAAAATATTAAAGACTGGTGCGTAAGCCGTCAGTTATGGTGGGGGCATCGCATCCCCGCCTATCATTGCGGTGATTGCGAGCATATAACCGTTGCAAAAATTGCACCGACAACTTGCACAAAATGTAACTCCCCTAACCTTTTGCAAGACGAAGACAGCTTGGACACTTGGTTCAGCTCGGCTTTGTGGCCGTTTTCTACGCTTGGATGGCCCAATAAAACACCCGAACTAGCTTATTTTTATCCCACAAACGTACTTTCCACAGGACACGACATTTTGTTCTTTTGGGTTGTGCGCATGGCATTTGCTGGCATCGAGTTTATGGGCGAATTACCTTTTAAAGATGTGCTTTTGCACGGGCTTATCCGTGATGAAAACGGCAAAAAAATGAGCAAGTCCGCTGGGAATGGCGTTGACCCCCTTGAAGTAATCGAAGACTACGGCGCAGACGCTTTGCGCTTTTCCCTTGCTACGGGCAACAGCCCCGGCAACGACCTGCGCTTTTACATAGAGAAAGTGGAAGCAAGCCGTAATTTCTTAAACAAAATCTGGAATGCATCCCGCTTCATAATGATGAATCTTGACAGCGAAATTCCTACAGGCAACGACTTGCCTTTGTTGCAGTCTGCAGACAAATGGATTATATCCAAAGCAAACACCCTTGCCAAAGAAGTAAACGAAAATCTTGAAAAATACGAGCTGGGCTTGGCGGCAGACAAAATTTACTCCTTTATGTGGGATGAATTTTGCGATTGGTATATTGAAATGGCAAAGCCCCGCCTTTATAATGCCGACGATGACACCCGTCCTGCGGCATTGTGGACATTGCAGCACGTCCTTTCCACGGGGTTACGCCTGCTTCATCCTTTCATACCCTTTATAACCGAAGAAATTTACCAGTCCTTTAACTTTGGCGAAAGTATTATGCTGGCGGATTTTCCAATGCATCAACCCGAATATAATTTTGCAACAGAAGAAACCCAAATGGAGCAAATAAAAGAAGCAGTGCGCTCTTTGCGAAATTTACGCAACCAAATGAATGTGCCTCCATCACGCAAAGCAAAAACTTTTGTTGTGTC